>JAOACN010000281.1 GCA_026417815.1 Chloroflexaceae bacterium
CGCCTGCCCCTGACTACGCCCAACCTGTGCCGATGGATGCGGGCATAGTACGCGACGGCACGAAGAATGGAAGTATCAGGCCGGCGACGCGTCGTTAAGGTGGGTTAACCCAGGGGGCGACCGGATTGCCCCGGGCCCTGGTCTGTCGGGGAACCCAGGTGGTGCACGTTCCAGGTTGCACCACCTGGATGGTTGCAGCAGCGGGGACCACCACTGCGTCTGAGCTTCGTTGCCGGGTCGCGTTCGTTGGGCCGAAGCACTGGCTGCGCCAATGCTTCGGCCTTGCCGGGCGAGGGCCTGCCCATCACACGCACTCGGTAGGATTACTCTATTTCCAGCGCATACGTAGCGCGTTCAGTGGTGTGCGGCGTCGCCGCGAGGATCGCCAGGACGCCCCGCTCGCCTGGGGCGAGACTGGCCCGGGCCGCGCCGGTTTCGTCCACGGGCAATGTTTCGACCGTGGTGCGGCCATTGGCGGTACGCACCAGGCGCAGCTCCCAGTACTGCGGCAGCACCCCATCGGTGCGCACGAAGCCCTCGGCCTGCCAGCCGCCGTCGCCGCTCTCCACATCGTCGGCGTAGCCCAGTTCGGGAATGCGGATGTCGTCAATCAGCATCCCCGGCGCATTGAAGCCCTGGTCGTTGATCTGCCAGAAGCGCAGGAGAACGGGCCGGCCCGCGTATGGCGTCAGATCAATCGTCTCCTCGACCCAGACGCCACGCGCGCCGTCCTCGAGCTTCGCCCCCGCCGCGCCGCTCACTCCCGTGATCCCGTGACCGTAATTCATCCCCTGCGGATCGTTCGTAGTGGTGAGCGAACCGGGCAGGGTTTCCCAGGTCCGACCACCGTCGGTGGAAACGCTGACGAAGGCGTAGTCGTAGTCATTCTCGATCTCGTACCAGGTGGCAAACCGCAGCGTGGCGCGCTTGAGACCGCTCAGATCGAAGGCGCGCGTGAGCGTGGCGTAGCTATCATCGCTGCGCCCGCTCCACCAGCTCACCCCACGGGCCGGCTCGCTGGCGACACCCACGCTGGTCGCGCCCCGAAAACGCACCTCGCGCGTCCCTGCGGGCAGGGCGTAGTAATCCGCGCCAAACTGTGCGACCGTATCGTTCTGGAACGGCCCCCTGGCCGGAACGGGCTGCACGGTGAAGGGCAGCAATTGCGGCAACTCGTGGCCGGTGGCGTAGGTGTAGCGGCCATCACCCACCGCCGGGTCGTCAATCAGGTTCGCCACCGCCCAGTCGGCGACGAGGGCGCTGAAGCTGGTAATGTCGGGACGGCGGCGCGCCGCAAGCGCCACGAAGGCCCGCGGGTCATTGCCCGCGTCGGCGCGAATGAGCGGCAGGAGCTGGTCCTCCCCGGCGTACTGGGCATAGATGTAGCGCAGAAAGAGGTGCGCCGCCCCGTAATGCGCCCCCGACTGCCCAAGCGCCGACGACCAGGCCGTGAGCTGCACGTCCGGCTCGAAGAGGTAAAAGGGCGTGAACCCGTCGCTATAGTAGCCGTTCAGATCCTCGGCCAGTTGCGAGGCCCCTTCGTTGAACCAGGTGGGACTGCCCGGCTGCTCGTTCTGATGGATCATGTGCTGAAACTCGTGCGCCAGTACATCCAGATAACCCTCGTCGGCAAACGAGAGGAGTTGCAGGTTCATGAAGAACATCTCACGCTCGTTGCTGAAGCGGTTCACCTGGCGCGGCAGCAGGTCCTGCGCCGAGAAGTAGCCGAGCACCTGGCCGCTCGGATCGCTGGCGTTGAGAATGGTGATGCGCCGGTCGCCATCCACGCCCGGTTGCACCTCCGAGCCAAAAATCTCGCGCGTGCGCGGGTAGATCTCCTGCTCGAAGGTCCGCGCGGCAGCCTCAAGATCGCCCTGGTCGTACGGCAGGCCCTGCTCGACGTACATTAGCGCCACGGGGCCGGCGTAGCGCAGTTCGGCCTGGACCTCGAACTGCTCATTGGTGGAAAGATCGCTCACGTAGAAGGAACGTGTATCGCCGACCCGCTCCTCCAGGGGGGTGGTGCGGCTCACGGTCGGGCAGGCCTGCGGCTCGGCGCGGCAGGCGCCCAGGGCGCGGGCGAGCGCCACCGGGTCACGGGGCATGCGCCTGGACGCATCGAGGGCCGCGAGAGGATCGTCTGGCGGCGCAGGGGTAGCGGGGGCGGTGGGGGCGGCGGGGACGAGGGTTGGGCGCGGCGCGGCCCCGCCGATGGGTATGGGACTGGGGTCAAGGGTCGCTGGCGTGGGAATGGCCGGCGCCGGACGCGCCGCAACCGTGGCGGGGGGCGTCGGCGAGGGCGACGGGGGCGGGTCAGCCGTATTGAACGGGGCGCATGCGGCCAGGATCAGCGCCAGCAGGCCAGGGAGCACCATGCGTTTCTTCATACCGCCATTGTACCGCCGGGCGATCGGCGGGCGCAAGGCAAGTGGAGCGAATTACGTTTATAATCATTAGTAAGACTGTGCCCGGCACAGAAGGGTGGGAAGCCCGTCTGGCGCCTGCGATCCAGATCACTCAATCGTCTGTAAAGTACCTCCCAGCCTCCCCCCTTGGGGAGGCGCCGGGCGCCCTCCCCCGGCGGGGGAGGGTTGGGGAGCGGGTTTAGAGCCTACCTGAATAACTCCTGCAGGTGGGTGGGGAAACCGGGTTTCCCCGGCCCCTCCCTGATGGGAGGCTGGGAGGGCGTAGCCCTCCCCGAAAAGGGGTCGGATAACCAGGTTATCCGGACAGGCTCATAGCGAAAGTCTTTGTTTACAGGCCAGTAAACACGCTCGTGGCTCGTATTGCCTTTCTCGACTCATGGCTCCAGCAGGTGGCGGAAGGGAGCGGCACGGCAGCAGCGATCGGCGGCCTGGGCCGGGCCCTGCGGGCCATGGGCCATCACGTGACGCGCATCGCCCCGTTGAAGCCCTGGCCGGCTTCGCTCACCGCGCGTCGCCTACTTTTCAATCTGCAGGTACCGGCCCTGCTCCGCGCCCTGCGCTACGATCTGATCGTCGGCTTCGATTTAGACGGCTTCCTGGTGGCCGATCGCGCCCCTGCGCCCTACGTGTGCAGCATCAAGGGGGTCATTGCCGAAGAACTGCTCCACGAACGCGGCGCCGTGCGGCGGCAGCTCTGGGCGCTCTCGCGCCTGGAGCGCGTCAACGCCCGCCGCGCCCCCCTGGTGCTGACGACCAGCGAGTACTGCCGGAGCCGTATCGGCTACCACTACGGCGTGCCCGCCAGTAAGGTGCGTCTGGCGCCCGAGGGGATTGACCTGCCCTCCTGGCGCCGCCTGCTCGACGCCGCTGGCGATCCTGTCCCCGACGGGCGCGTGATCCTCTGCGTGGCCCGGCAGTACCCCCGCAAACGCATCGCCGATTTGCTGCGGGCCTTCACCCGGCTGTGCCGCCCCTTCCCCGATGCTCGACTGGTGATTATCGGCGATGGCCCCGAACACGCCCGCCTGCGCGCCCTGGCGGCCGAACTGCAGCTCGATGGCGCGGTCACCTTCACCGGTGCCCTCCCCGACGATGCCGCCGTGGCCGCCTGGTACCGCCGCGCCAGCATCTTCTGTCTGCCCAGCGTTCAGGAGGGTTTCGGCATCGTCTTCCTGGAAGCCATGGCCGCCGGCCTGCCGATCGTCGCCACCACCGCCGCCGCCGTGCCCGAAGTGGTCCCGGCGGGTCGGGCCGGGCTGCTCGCGCCCCCCGGCGACGTAGATGCCCTGGCCGCGGCCCTGGCCGAGTTGCTGGAACGGCCCGCCCTGCGCGCCGCCCTGGGCGCCTACGGGCGCGAGTATGTGGAACGTTACGACTGGACGCGCGTCGCCGAACGCTTTTGCGCGGCGGTGAGCGATCAACTGAGGTGAAACGCCGCCGGGCGCAGGCGGGTCCGGGGGCGCCGCGCCCCCCTGTGGGTGGAGCGGCGCCCGCCGGGAGGGAGCGGGAGGGCTGCGCCCTCCCGGGAAAATTGCTCTCCTCTGGTCGGTGGAGGGGCGCCCGCCAGGGAGGGCCGGAAGGTCCTGGCCCTCCCGGGAAAACCCTTGTTATCTCTCGTGGTTGTGCGGCGCAGCCGCAGGAAGCTCTAACGCGACATAAAATCCTTGACGGCCATCCGTTGCGTTGTTATAATGCAGGCACCTGATCAATCAGGCACTCCTCACGAAGACTCCCAGAGATCCAAAGCTGTATAGTGGTCGCAAGGGGAGAGGCAGTCCTGGCGTCGCCTCTGGCAACCGCTATACGCGGCCCACACGATACCACCACAGCTTGAGATCGCACACCTGCACATTAGCAACACTGCCCGCCGGCCAGCGCCCGCTACTACGCCAGGCTCATGGCGCGCGCCGCGTGGCAGCTTATCTGCCTGTTCCGCTAGCATCGCTCCCGGCCAGGCAACGTCCCGCAGCAGGAGGAAAGTGTCCATGACCACAGCTACCGGCGCCTCGCTGATGCAACTTCTCAGCGAGATCCAGGACCGCCAGCAGTTCCAGCAGCTCAACTGGCGTGGAACGTTTGCGGATTACCTGGACATGGTTGCGCGCAACCCGAAGGTGACGCGCAACGCCTTTCAGCGTATCTACGACATGATTATGTCGTATGGTACAGAGGAGTTTATTGATGCCAAGAAACGCCTGATCCGCTACAAGTTCTTCGCCGACGCCAGCTTCGACGGCGATGACGCGATCTTCGGCCTGGAGATCCCCTTGATGCGCCTGGTGAACTTCTTCAAGGGCGCGGCCAAGGGCTACGGCACCGAGAAGCGCGTGCTGCTGCTCCACGGTCCGGTCGGCTCCTCGAAGTCAACCATCGTGCGCCGCCTGAAAAAAGGGCTCGAGCATTACTCGAAGACCGAAGACGGCGCGCTCTTTACCTACGACTGGTACCTCGGCACGATCGAGAACCACGCCACCTTCGACTGGCGCCAGGTGCCCGAGCAGGAGTGGGAAAAGTGCCCGATGCACGAGGAGCCCCTGCACCTGATCCCCGCCGAGTACCGCGAGCGCTTCCTCGCCGAGGTGAACGAGGGTCGCTCCCCTGAGGAGCACGTGCGCATCGAGGGCGACCTCTGCCCCGTGTGCCGCTTCCACTTCCGTGAGTTGATGCGCCGCTACGACGGCGACTGGGCAAAGGTCATGCGCCACGTGCGCGTGCGCCGGCTGGTCTTTAGCGAGCAGGACCGCGTGGGCATCGGCACCTTCCAGCCCAAGGACGAGAAGAACCAGGACTCCACCGAACTCACCGGCGATATTAACTATCGCAAAATCGCCATCTACGGCTCCGACTCCGATCCCCGCGCCTTCAATTTCGATGGCGAGTTCAATATCGCCAACCGTGGCATCATCGAGTTCGTCGAGATGCTCAAACTCGACGTGGCCTTCCTCTACGACCTGCTCGGCGCTTCCCAGGAGCACCGCATCAAGTCGAAGAAGTTCGCGCAGACCGATATTGACGAGGTGATCATCGGCCATACCAACGAGCCGGAGTACCGCCGCCTCGAGAACAATGAGTTCATGGAGGCCCTCAAGGACCGGACGGTGCGGATCGATATCCCTTACGTCACCCGCCTGCGCGACGAGGTCAAGATCTACGAGCGCGACTTCAACAAGAAGAAGGTGCGCGTCCACATTGCTCCCCATACGCTCGAAGTGGCCGCGATGTGGGCCGTGCTCACCCGCCTCGAAGATCCCAAGAAGCCCAACCTGACCCTGCTGCAGAAGCTCAAGCTGTACAACGGCAAGACGCTGCCCGGTTTCACCGAGGATAATATCAAGGAACTCCGCAAGGAGGCCGTGCGCGAGGGTATGGAGGGCATCTCGCCCCGCTACATCCAGGACAAGATCTCCAATGCCCTGGTCACCAACCAGGAAGAGGGCTACATCAACCCCTTCATGGTGATCAACGAACTCGAAAGCGGCCTCAAGAACCACGCCCTGATCAACTCCGAGGACGATCGCAAGCGTTACCGCGATCTGCTCTCGGTGGGGCGCGAGGACTATACCGAGATGGTGAAGAACGAAGTGCAGCGGGCCATCTCCGCCGATGAGGAAGCCATCAAGCGCC
>JAOACN010000346.1 GCA_026417815.1 Chloroflexaceae bacterium
AGATGTGTATAAGAGACAGGAGGACCCCCTCGGGGGTGAGCATGATATTGGACGGCTTGAGGTCACGATAGACGATCGGCGGCTGGCGGGTGTGCAGGTAATGCAGCACCCGGCAGAGCTGAACGCCATAGGCCACCACCTGTTGTTCGAGGAGCGGGGCGTTGGCCTCGTGGAGACGAGCCTCGAGCGTCTGCCCGGGGACGAACTCCATCACCAGGGTGGGGCGACCCTCGTACTCAAACAGGTCGGCAACCACGGGGAGATTAGGGAAGGAGAGCGAACGGAGCAATTCAGCTTCCTGGAGGAAGAGCTTGCGATTCTCGGCCACCTCTTCGGCGGAAAGATCACCCTGGGGCCGCATCTCCTTGAGGGCCCAGATGGTACTGTCGGACATCCGGCGCACGCGGTAGACGGCGCCCATTCCGCCGCGCCCGATCAAGTTCAGCACGACATAGCTATCCGCGGCGCCGCGAACGATGGTATTGGGGGGAAGGAGATCGAGCGTTATCACGTTCTGGTTCAGGTATGAGTAACGATGCGCCGCGTAGCCCGGGCACCCCAGATTATACCACGGGCGGGCGCAAAGGTTCGGCGCGGAGAAGGACGGCGACGGCCCGGCGGGCCACCGCCGCACCAGGGGACCGGCAGACGCCATCGGGTAGATGCGCGGGCATCGCCATGACAGTATGCCAGTGGTCGCAAACCGTTCATCAGGACAGAGTTCACATCTACCGAGCACGTTCGCACCGCAGAGGGCGCGGAGGGGCGCAGAGGGCTGCAAACAACTCGTACGCTCTTCTGCGGTAAAGCTGAGCACCGCTTCATCCGATTTGCACACCCCACATCATTGTGCTATAATTCGCTCCAGGCCGGGCGATTAGCTCAGTTGGCTAGAGCGCTTCCTTCACACGGAAGAGGTCAGTGGTTCGAGTCCACTATCGCCCACCAGTATGAGTGTTGTAGGCAGCCGCATGGCTGCCTTTGTGTTTTGTGACCCGGCGGGGGGGTTGAGAACGCGCTGAGAAGGGCGCGAAGATGGGGCGAAGCGGTATGCGCGTCTCACCTCAAACGATCCTGGCCCTGCTGGTCGCGGCGCTGCTGGTGGCTGGCTGTACCGCCGCGCCCGGCCCCGGCGCACCCACGGCCCTGCCCAGCCCGGCGCCCCCCACGCGCCCGCCCGCGCTCACTGCGACGCCGCCGGTGACAACGGGCGACGCGGAGCGCGCCGCGACGGCTACGGCCCTCGCGGCCACCGAGATCGCCGCGTTGATGGACGCGGCCACCGAAGTGTTCCGCGAGCCGTTCGACGACAACCGCAACGCCTGGTTCACCGGCGTCTTCCAGGAAGTCGAGACCAACGTCATCGAAGAGGGGGTCCTCAAGGTGCGCTGGGCGGGCAAGGGCTCGTCGTATGAGCTCTACGAACCGCGCGACGTGCGCGACTTCATCGCCGCGGTTGATTGCCAGTTGTACCGGGGCGGACCTGATGGCAGTTGCGGCCTGATCTTCGCCCAGCGGCGCGATGCCGGGTTCTACAAGTTTGAACTCTTCGAGAACTACTACCGCCTTTACCGCGTGCCCTCCGCAGGGGAACCGCTGCTGCTGGTCGAAGGCGATCCCGCCGGGGTCATCCGCCCCAGCGCCATGAACCGGCTCCAGGTGATCCGCCAGGGGGCGAGCATCCGCCTCCTGGTGAACGACACGCTCCTGGCCCGCGTGGAGGACGCCGCCCTTGGCGCCGGTAAGGTGGGCGTCGCCACCGACTCCTACGCGCCGAACGGCGGGGTGGAGGTGTGGCTCGATAATTTTGTGATCTGGGAGGGGCACTGAGGCTCACTGAGGCACTGAGGCACTGAGGCACTGAGGCACTGAGGCACTGAGGGATGCTATTAGTGTCGAGGATATAGTGTGGCGATAGCATTGGTTATTC
>JAOACN010000348.1 GCA_026417815.1 Chloroflexaceae bacterium
CGCTCGTCGGCAGCGTCAGATGTGTATAAGAGACAGGCGCTGTACTACTACGTCGGCCTCAACCCCGCCTGGGCCTTTGGCACCTCGCTGCCTTTCGGCCTGACGGCCCAGCAGCAGAATGCCTGGTTGTACCACGGCGGCGGCAACGAGGCCATGAACAAACTGGCCAACAACTTCAGCGTCACCGTGTTCCCCGCCGGCAACACCGGCTCGCAGATGGGCGGCTGGTGGCGCAAGGAGGTTAATAGTGTCGCCGATGTCCAGGGCATCAAGCTACGCATCCCCGGCCTGGGCGCCGAGGTCTGGAAACGGCTCGGCGTGGTGACCCAGACCCTGCCCGGCGGCGAGATCTTCCAGGCCCTTTCCACCGGCGCGGTGGACGCTGCCGAATGGGTCGGCCCCTACGACGATCTGAAGCTCGGTCTGCCCGATGCCGCCAACTTCTACTACACCCCCGGCTGGTGGGAGCCGGGTCCCACCCTGCATGCGGTGGTCAACAACGACGCCTGGAGCAAGCTGCCGGTGGAGTACCAGCGTTACTTCGCCGTGGCGGCCTGGGAGTCGAACATGAACATGCTCGCCAAGTACGACGCGCTGAACCAGGACGCGCTGAACCAGATCCTCTCCGGGGGGAAGATCCAGCTCAAGGTCTACTCCAACGAGATCCTCGCGGCGGCGCAGAAGGCGGCCTTTGAACTCTACGACGAGAACGCCAGCAAATCGCCGGAGTTCAAGGAGATCTACGAGCCCTGGAAGGAGTTCCGCACCAAGATCTACAAGTGGCACCAGACCAACGAGTTCCCCTTCGCGAACTTCGCGTACAATAACCCGGTCTGACGTGCTGGTTTGACAATCCGGTCCCGATAATTTGTGCGGGGAGGGCTTCGCCCTCCCACGCCCCGTATGGTTTGTCGCCCATACAGGGCGACAAATCTTTTCCCCCTAACCGGCCACGGGCGACAAATCTTTCGCCCCTACTACCTACCTATCTTTCGCCCGGATAGGCAAAAAATCATTTCCCCCGACCCCATTCACCGCCCAAACGACACCGACGGCAAATAGGTCACCAGGGCCGGGAAGATAATAACCAGGATCACAATGGCCAGTTGCACCCCGATAAACGGCCACACCCCGCGGTAGATGTCCTGGGTGGTCACTTCGGGCGGCGCGACGCCCTTCAGGTAGAACAGGGCGAAACCAAAGGGCGGGGTCAGGAACGAGGTCTGGAGATTCGCGCCGAGGATAACGCCGAACCACATCAGGTCAACCCCCAGATCGCGGGCGACCGGAACGAACAGGGGGATGACGATGAAGCAGATCTCGAAGAAGTCAATAAAGAAGCCCAGAAAGAAGACGATCAACATGCTGGCGACCATGAAGCCCCAGAAGCCGCCGGGCAGGTTGGCCATAATGTCGTAGACGAACTTATCCCCACTCAAAGCCCGGAAAACCAGGGAGAAGGCCGTCGAGCCGATCAAGATGAACAGCACCATCGTGGTGGTGCGCAGGGTCGCGTCGGAGACCTCGCGGAAGGTCCTGAAGTTCAGGCGCCGGTTGAAGGCCGCCAGAATGGTCGCGCCGAGGGCGCCTACCGCGCCGGCTTCGGTGGCGGTGGCCAGGCCGAAGAAGATCGAGCCGAGCACGGCCATAATCAGCAGCAGGGGTGGCACCATTACCTTGAGCACGCGCAGGGCGAGGGCGCGGCCCCTGAGCGTGCGCGCCGAGAGTGGCAGCGCGGGGGCCGTATCGGGCTTGATCTGGGCCACTGTCCAGCAGTAGAAGGCCAGTGCGGCGGCCAGCAGCAGGCCGGGGATGAGCGAGCCGATGAACAACCGCCCCACCGAGACGCCGAGCTGGTCGCCCAGCACCACCAGCACCACCGAGGGGGGGATGATCTGCCCCAGGGTGCCCGAGGCGCAGATCACCCCGGTGGCCAGTTGCTTGTTGTAGTTATAGCGCAGCATGATCGGCAATGAGATCAGGCCCATCGCCACCACCGTGGCCGCCACCACACCGGTCGTCGCCGCCAGCAACGCGCCCACTACCACCACCGCGATCGCCAGCCCACCACGCATCGGCCCGAACAACACCCCCATCGTGTCGAGCAGATCTTCGGCCAGGCCCGATTTTTCGAGCATCGCGCCGAGAAAAATAAAGTACGGGATCGCCAGCAGGGTAAAATTGGACGCGATACCAAAGATACGCGACGGCAAGGCGCGGATCAGGATGGGATCAAAGATCCCCAGGCTCACCCCGAGCAGACCAAAGATGATCCCCACCGCTGCGAGCGAAAATGCCACCGGGTACCCGATCGAGAGGATCACCAGGGCGCCGAGAAACATCAACGGACCGAGCCACTCGCTCATGCAACCTCCAACGACGATGTTCAGGTCTTTTCTTGAGCGTTGCCTGGAAAATGGGGAAACCGGGTTGCCCTACGCCGCTGCCCTCCGGGGTACCCTGGCGAAAGAAGAGCGGGGAAACCGGGTTGCCCCACACCCCTGCCCTCCGGGGTACCCTGGCGAAAGAAGAGCGGGGAAAGCGGATTTTCCCACGCCCCTGCCCTCCGGGGCGTATGGCGCTCCCGGTCCTTGTTCGCAGACGGGAAAACCGGGTTTCCCCGTCTCCCTGCATACCGGGCATCGGGTTTCCCCACGCCCCTCCCCAGCGGGGTTTCCTCACGCCCCTGCCGGAAGGGGCCAGCCCGCCCTGGCCTACTCCAACTCGAGCGTATCGCGCCTCTGCTCCTCGGCGACCAGGGAGGGATCAGCGGCGCCCGTGGCCACGGCCAGGTTCTTGATCGCCTCAGAGATCCCCTGTATAAACAGCAGCGCGGGGCTGACGATCAGAAAGGCCTTGAGCGGGTAGCGCGGCAGGCCGCCGGGGTCGGGCGACATTTCGCGGATCTTGAAGGCCGTTTGCACAACCGGCCAGGAAAAGTAGATCAATAACACACAGAACGGCATCAAGAAGAACAATGTGCCCAGCAGATCGACCAGCGCCTTACGCCGGGGCGGGAAGTTGGCGTAGAAGAGGTCCACCCGCACATGGCCGCCATGCTTGAGCACATAGGCGCTGCCGAGGAAAAAGATCACCGAGAAGATGTACCACTGGGCCTCGATGTAGAAGTTCGAGCCCAGGGTACGGCCAATGGCGCGACCCACGTAGCGATTCGCCACGTTCCAGACGCCGACGCCGACCACAAGCGGCACCAGCCAGATGGTTATGTTGCCAACCACTTCGGTGAAGGCGTCAATCACCTTTGAAAGACGGAGCAATCCCTGCACGCGACAACCTCCGCTGGGTCCCGGTTGAGCCGGCGCTGGCCATTCGGCGCATAGGCGCCCACAGGCTCGTGCCGGGAGCCTGGCCGCGCGCGCCACCTGGCGCGACGAACGGCGTCTCTGAACCGAAACTGTTGTTGCTCGAACATTGGGAAACGCGAAATGCGTGTGAGGCATATTACCGCTTTTGGCGGGATCTGTCAAAGAACCAGGGGGTTGCAATGTTCACACTTCTCCTGGGAGCGAGGGCTTCCAGCCCTCGTTGTGGCTTCGAGGGCGAGACGCCCTCGCTCCCAGGCTTGTTACGCCAGGTGTGAACAGTTACAGGGGGTTGGGGAAACCAGGTTTCCCCGACCCCCTGCCAGATGTGAAGGGACGGTCGCGCAAACCTCCAGGTTGCGCGCAGGGGCAACCGGGTTGCCCCTCCCCTTGATCTGAACGCCGGACTACTCGTGGGTCGGCCCCCAGTTGGCGGGGGTGCGCCACAGGCTGGAGAGGATCAGTTCGCGAATGTAGAGCAGTTCCTTGGGCAGCCGGTCGTAGAGCTTGATGAACAGTTCCTCGTGGAGCAGGATCTCGTGGCGCCAGGCTTCAACGTCAATGTGCATGAGCTTGTCGAACTGCTCCTTGCTGAAGTCCAGGCCGCGCCAGTCGAGGTGATCGTAGCAGGGGATCCAGCCAATCGGGCTCTCGACGCTGAAGGCCTCGCCGTGGGCGCGTTGCACCACCCACTTGAGCACGCGCATGTTCTCGCCGAAGCCGGGCCAGATGAACTTGCCGTTCTCGTCCTTGCGGAACCAGTTGACGCTGAAGATGCGCGGGGGGTTGAAGATCTCGCGCCCGAACTGCAACCAGTGGTTGAAGTAATCGGCCACGTGGTACCCGGCGAAGGGCAGCATGGCGAAGGGGTCGCGCCGGACCACGCCCTGCTGGCCGAAGGCGGCCGCCGTCGTCTCCGAGCCCATCGTAGCGGCAAGGTAGACCCCGTAGTTCCAGTTGAAGGCCTGGTAGACCAGGGGCACGGTGGTGCTGCGGCGCCCGCCGAAGATGAAGGCTTCGATGTGCACGCCCTGGGGGTCGTCCCAGGCCGGGTCGAGCACCGGGTTGTTGATCGCCGGAGCAGTGAAGCGCGCATTGGGATGCGCGGCGGGAGTGGTGCTCTCCGGCGTCCAGTCGTTGCCGCGCCAGTCAATCAGGTGGGCCGGCTTCTCCTTGGTCATACCTTCCCACCAGACGTCGCCGTCGTCGGTGAGGCCCACGTTGGTGAAGATGGTATTCTGTTTGATGCTCTCCATCGCGCTGGCGTTGGTATCGTAGGAGGTGCCGGGAGCCACGCCGAAGTAGCCCGACTCGGGGTTGATCGCGTAGAGCTTGCCGTCGGGGCCTGGCTTGATCCAGGCGATGTCGTCGCCCACGGTGGTTACTTCCCAGCCCTCCTCCTGGAACGGCTTCGGAGGCACGAGCATGGCGAAGTTGGTCTTGCCGCAGGCCGAGGGGAAAGCGGCTGCCACGTAGGTCTTGCGCCCGGTCGGGTCCTTGACGCCCAGGATCAGCATGTGCTCGGCGAGCCAGCCCTCCTGGCGCGCCATCACCGAGGCGATGCGCAGGGCGAAGCACTTCTTGCCCAGCAAGGCGTTCCCGCCGTAGCCCGAACCGTATGACCAGATCGAGCGCTCCTCGGGGAAGTGGACGATGTATTTCTTGCTGACGTCGGGATTGCAGGGCCAGGGCACATCCTTCTGACCCGGCTCCAGCGGCGCGCCGACAGTGTGGGCGCAGGGAACGAAGTCGCCGTTCTCGCCGAGGATATCGTAGACCGCCTTGCCCATACGGGTCATGATCCGCATGTTCACCACCACGTAGGGCGAATCGGTAAGCTGGATGCCAATCTGGGAGATCGGTGAGCCCAGCGGCCCCATGCTGAAGGGGATCACGTACATCGTCCGGCCACGCATTGCCCCGTTGAAGAGCCCGTTGAGGATC
>JAOACN010000385.1 GCA_026417815.1 Chloroflexaceae bacterium
AGATGTGTATAAGAGACAGGCCTTGTAGCCCAGGGCCAGGAAGGCCACGTCAACCGCGTCGCCCGAGTGCTGCCAGGTGTCGTCAATCTGGCGCAGTTCGCCCTCGTTGCAGAGGGTCCCCGCCAGGGCCAGGGCGGCGGCCCGCTCCGCGAGCGGCGGGGGCGCTGGCTCGTCATCGACGTTGATGGCCCCCTGGCCGTTGTAACCCTCCCCCGAAACCGCCAACTGCTCGCCGGTGGGCAGGACCAGCAGGCGAATGGTCTGCATATTCACCGTCAGCGTGCCGGTCTTGTCGCTGGCGATGATGGTGCAACTGCCCAGGCCCTCGACGGCGGTCATTTTCCGCACGATCACCCGGCGCCGGGCCATGCGTTGCACGGCGACCGAGAGGGCCACCGTCAGGGCCACCGGCAAACCTTCGGGGATGGCCGAGACCGCCAGGGCCACCGCCAGGAAGAAAATCTCGGTGAAGGGGGTTCCCCGCGTGAGCGAGATCGCCACCAGCGCGCCCGCGGCGACCAGCACCACCACGCTGATCCAGCGGCTGAAGCGTTCCATGCGGATCACCAGGGGCGGTTTCACCTCCTCGCCCCTGGCCGTAGCCTCGGCAATTTTGCCGATCTCGGTGTGGGTGCCGGTGGCGATCACCACCCCGACCGCTCGCCCGGTGGCCACCGTGGCGCCGGCATAGGCCAGATTCGCGCGATCGGCCACGGGGGTTTCTGGAGCGAGGGTGATGGCGGCGGTTTTGGTGGCCGCCTCGGACTCGCCGGTGAGGAAGGCTTCGTCCACCGCCAGGTTGGTGGCGGTGAGCAGGTAGAGATCGGCCGGTACCCGATCGCCTGACTCGATCAGCACCACATCACCTGGCACGAGGTCCTCGGCGCTGCGTTGCTGCACCCGCCCATCGCGGCGCACGCGGGTGTTGACGGTGAGCAGGGTGCGCAGGGCCGCGGCGCTCTGTTCGGCCCGATTCTCTTGATAGGCGCCGAGGACGGCATTGATCAGGATCACGGCGAAGATGAACACGGCGTCCTTGACATCGCCGATGAGCAGCGAGACCACCGCGGCGGCCAGCAGAACGTAAATCAAGGGGCTGAGGAACTGCCGCAGGAAGATCTCCCAGAGGGGCGGCGCGGCGCGGGTGGGAAACTGGTTCGGGCCATAGTGGGCCAGGCGACGCTCCGCCTCGGCGCTGGTGAGACCCTCGGGGCCGCTGTGCAATGCCTCGAGCGCCTCGTTGGGCGGAAGGGTGTGCCAGAGCGTGCTGCCCGGGGGAAGGACGGCGTGACGCACGTCCGGATCGGTGGTCTGCATGGTCATGGGACTTGCTTTCCGTCGGTGGCGGACGAGCGCGGCGCGTGAGGAGGATCGTTAGCGGGGGACCGCTCCCGGAAGACGCAGGGGTTGGCAGGGAACGGCGAGGGGGTACGGAACGAGGGGAATCCTCAGGCGCGATCATCGGCGCCAGGCTTGCCTGGCCCCAGTATAGCAAGTTTATCGTTAGGAACCAACGCCCCCCGCGTGAAGGGTGGTTATCCTCCCAGGGGGATCGCAATCGCCACCATCACCACCGCCAGGGCCAGCACCAGCAGCCCCGTTTTCCACGGATTGGCGCCGGTATACACGCCCCAGCGATAGCCGAAGACGAAGAGCATCCCAAAGGAGACAAGGTTCGACAGCCGGACCGCCAGGTCGAACTGGCTGCGCAGAAAGATCAGCGGTAGCAACGAGGGGATCACCGCCACCAGCGCAACGATCACAGAGCCAAGGGCGCCCAGCGCATCGGCGGCCTGCAACCCCACCGGGCGCGGATAACCCTGGCGCAGGTGTTGCAGCAGGTAGCGATAGACCACCTGCCGATCCTCTGCGCTGGTGATCGGCTCAAGGACGTAGTCGAGTTCCTCGGCGACGATCGTAATGCCGGCCTGCTCGCTCTCAGCCTGCTGGACCTCTTGAAGAAAGCGATACCGCTCACGCCGCTGAAACATTTCGAGCAGCATGTACATCAGCCCGTCAATCAGGCCCCAGGCGAGAATGGCCCCGACAGCGGCAACCACGAACTCGGTCGCATAGATCTCCGAGGACGGCGGCTCAACCTGTCCGGCAACGGTGAGCGCGCGGAAGGCCAGGGTGAAGGTGAGCAAGATCAGCACGCTGTAAATGGCCTCGGAGAGCAGATCGATCGGGTCGAGGAAACGGGCGAGGAGGGCCTCCCCTGGCGCCCGGGGCGCGGGGCGCGAAGGACGCCGTGATTGCTGGCGAATGGACATAGTCATTAGAATGGAGCGGGGCCGGTACCTCTTACGTTGTCACTTTGCCCCGGCGGGGGTTGCGGGGGCCGCAGGCACGAAGATCTTGCCTTCCTGATGCGGCGCAGCTTCGCCGCACCGCACCAGGAAGAGGAAAGCTCGGAGGGTGTAGCCCCTCCGAACCTCCTCCGGACATTCAGGTCGCTGAGGCTCTTCCAAGGGCAGGGGGATGGGAAAACCCGATTTCCCCATCCCCCTCCAACAACGATATTCACATTAGACGGTCATACGCATGGCGCACGACGCCCGATGAAAACCGGCCCCCGTACGTACGGCCGCAGCGCGCTGCGGCCGCAGCGCGCTGCGGCCTACCCGCCTGTTTTCACCTCAGGACTATTCCTCGCTGAAGAGTTCGCGCAGCTTTGCCTCCTGCTCGGTTGAGAGGTTGCTGGCGATCAACTCGGCGTCGAGGGCCCCCAACTCGCTGCGGATGCGATCGACCACCGCATTGGCGCTCATCAGGAACAGCGCCGAGGTTCCCGGAACCACCTTTTCCCGGACCTCTTTGATAAAGTTATCGTCAATGCCCACATCGGCGAACGAGCCACTGATCGCGCCAGCGGCTGCGCCGATCAATGCCCCCATGAAGGGCATCAGAAAGATCAGCCCGAAGAGCATGCCCCAGAAGGCGCCGGTAAGGGCGCCGGCGCCGGTCAGGTCGTAGAGTTGCCGGGTCCTGGGCTTCTTCTTGTTGGCGGGCCAGGTGACGACCGCCGCGTCGAGAATGGTGATCAGTTGCTGCTTCTGAAGATCCTGCAACTTGCTCAGGGTCTGCTCGGCGCCTTCCGGGGTCGGAAACTTGAACACGGTCAGGGTGGCCATCGTGCGCTCCTTCTTCGAGTTACGAGTTCTAGAGGCAACATGCATCGCCCGCCGCGTCCATCGGTTTCAGGTGACAACCGTTCATGCGTGGGAGGGTCGGGGAGGGCGTAACCCTCCTATCCGACGGAGGTGTGGGGAAATCGGGTTTCCTCCGCGTAAGGCGAACGATGTTCGCCTGGCAGGGCGATGATGTACCCTCATCAGTGTAGCATGTTGGCCACCGCTGGCGTCACTCAAAAAGGAGTATTTTTTGTCGAACCTGGGGGTGTGACAAAACATCTTGCACGCTCCCCTTCGCCCGGCGGCTGATGAAGATTAAGAATATGAACCGGTATTCGCCCTATCTCTCCTTTATCGCTTGCCACGGCTTCCGCTGGGAGGAGGTTCGGAGGGGGCCTGCGGCCCCCGCAACCCCTGCCAGCGGGAAATTGACAACGTAGAGCTATAGCCCGGGGGCTGAAGCCGCGGGCTATACCGGATCTATTTCTAAATGATTATCAGGCGCCTGGCGGGCCGGTGGGCCGCGGCACGTGCAGAACGTTTCGTCGCAGCCCGGGCGCCGATTTGTTTACCGCTGGCGACTCGCGTATACTGTATCAGACGGTTATACGCATGGCGCACAACGCCCGATGAAAACCGGCCCCCGTACGGCCACAGCCCGCTGCGGCCCTACCCGCCTATTTTCACCTCAGGTCACCCCCGTTGCTGTACCACGATACTGTACAGGGTTGTATGAGAACGGCTACTTCTTCACACCGCCTGGTCATTCCAACGAAGCTGACACCGCCCCCCTACCGCGAGACGTGGGTCACGCGCCCGCATCTCGTGGAACGGTTGGGCCTCCCCCCGGCCCGGCGTCTGACCTTGATTGTCGCCCCGGCCGGTTTCGGCAAGTCCACCCTTGCGGCCTGGTGGCTCTTTGGCTCGCCTCATGGTGGCAATGGCAGTTCGGCCAGCCTCCATCGGCCACGGCGCCCCGTGGCCTGGCTGACGCTTGATGAGCACGACCAGGATCCGCTGCGCCTCCTCGCCTACCTGGTGGGCGCAGTGGAGCACGCCGCTCCCGGCGCGCTGTCCACCACCCTCGACCTGCTCAACGCCCGGCGGCTCGCCCCCCTCTATGCCATCCTGGAGGCCTTCCTGGTCGAACTCGCCGCCCTCCCCGGCGGCCTGACCCTCGTGCTCGACGACTACCACTGCCTGACCAGCGAGCCGGTCCAGCAACTGATGGCCTACCTGCTGCGGCACCTGCCCCCCGCCTGCCGCCTGGTGCTTGTCAGTCGCCACGACCCGCCCCTGCCCCTGGCCCGCCTGCGCGCCGAGCGCCAGCTTGCCGAACTGCGCGCCGCCGACCTGCGCTTCACCCTTGCCGAGACCGTCGCCCTGCTCACCGCCCTCGAAGGCGCGCCGCCCGACCCGGCCCGGGCCGCGGCCCTGCACCAGCAGACGGAGGGCTGGCCCATCGCCCTGCACCTGGCGGCCCTGGCGCGGGCCGACGGGCGCATCGTCGAGGGCATGCCTGGCCGGGCGCGCCGGCAGATCGCCGAGTACCTGGCCGACGAGGTGCTCACGCGCCAACCCGCGGCCCTGCAGGCGGCCCTGCCGACGCTGGCAGTCCCGGAACGCTTCTGCGCCAGGCTGGCGGCGGCCCTGCTGGACGCGCCCGAGCCGGTGGGGGAAAAGCTGATCGAGCGCCTGGAGGCAGCGAACCTGTTCCTCATCCCGCTGGACGGGGAGGGGCGCTGGTACCGCTTCCACGCGCTGTTTTGCGACCTGTTGCAGCGGCGGCTGCGGCAGACGGACGACGGCAGCCGGGAGCGGACGCTGCAACGGCGGGCCGCCGACTGGCTGGCGGCGGACGGGCAGGTGGAGGAGGCGGTGCGTCTCTACCTCGCCGCCGGTGAGGACGACGCCGCGGCCCACGTGATGGAACAGGCGCTGGCGCGCGAAATGGGCCGAGATGTGATCGCTGCGCCGCCCGGGTACCTGCTCCGTCAACTGCCGGTTGAACTGATCCACCGGCGCCCGGGCCTTTCCCTGCTCGAGGCGCGTCTGGGGGCGATGCTCCTCAACCCATCCGCGCTGGCCGCGAGCCTGGCCCATGTTGACGCCCTGCTGGCCGAGCCGGAACATGCCGCTGCGCCACCGCCCTGGCCCAGCTTTTTCGGTGACCTGGCCGTGCTGCGCGGGACCCTGCGTGGCTTCCAGGGCCGCCCTGCGGAGGCCATTGCCCTCATGCACGAGGCGCTTACCCTGCAGCCAGTTCCGGTCCTTGTCGGGCAGGCGCTCCAGGTGATGGGACGCGCCTATGCCGCCGATGGCCGCTATGACGAAGGTGTGCGACGCATCCATCAGGAGCTGGCTGTCCCGACGGTCAAGGGCAACCCGCAGCACGCCGTGCATTGCTACGCGAGCCTCTGCTCGCTGCATAGCACCGTTGGTAGCATCGCCGACCTGGAGCGCGACACCGCGAAGTTGGCCGACGCAGGGATGGCCCTCCGGCCCTCCGAAAACTACTACGGCTACGTCCACAGCAATCTCGGACGAGTGGCCTATGAACTATCGCGTCTGGAAGCGGCGGCCTGCCACTTCGGCTTGATCGCGCAGCACAGGTACTATGCCACCGCGTCAATTGCGCTGGGTGCGCTGACCGGCCTGGGCATGATTGCCGCCATTCAGGGTGATCAGGCCACGGCCGAGGCATGGCAACGTGAAACCTGGGAGTTCGCCCACGAGCTTGGCACGCCGTATGCCCGCCATCAGGCGCTGGGGCTGGCGGTCTGGCTGGCCCTCCGGCGCGACGACCGCCAGACCGCGCTGCGGCTTGCGCGGGAGATTGAGCCAGATATCCATGTAGGCGCGTATGGGTGGTTCGCTATGCAGCCGCCGCTGGTCATTCAGGCGCAGGCCTTGATCACCGCTGGCAACCGGGAGGACCTCGCCCATGCCGAGACGCTCCTCGAGCGCCTGCGCGCCGCAGCCGAGGCGTTGCACAACATCCGCCCCCTGGTGGCCATCCTGGTGTGCCAGGCGCTGCTCTTCCAGGCCCGCGGCCAGCGTCGCGAGGCGCGCGGGAGCATCGGGTGGGCAGTGGAACTGGCCGCGCCTCGGGGCTACCTGCGAACCTTCGTTGATTTTGGCCCGGTCATCGCCCCATTGCTGCAACTCCTGGCCGGTGAGGGCATCGCCACGGTCTATCTGCGACCCATTCTGGCCGCGCTCGAACCGTCCGCCGTAAGGCCCGGGCACGTCGCCGGCCCGGAGCAGCGCCCGCGTCTGCCCGAGGCCCTGTCGCGGCGGGAGCGCGAGATTCTGGCCTTACTGGCCGAACGCTGGTCGAACCAGGAAATCGCCGAGCGCCTGACCATTACCCTGAACACGGTGCGTAAGCACACCAGCACGATCTACAACAAACTCGGCGTGGGCAATCGCCGTGAGGCCGTGGCCGTCGCGCGGACG
Organism: Chloroflexaceae bacterium; assembly: GCA_026417815.1. Classification (GTDB taxonomy): domain Bacteria; phylum Chloroflexota; class Chloroflexia; order Chloroflexales; family Chloroflexaceae; genus JACAEO01. Next base: position 6,594 of record JAOACN010000385.1, read on the forward strand.
CTGGGTTTGCTGCCGGGCAATTGAGGTCAGACCGGGGAAACCCGCTGTTACCACGCTCCTGCCTTTCGGGGGCCGATGCAACGTCGGCCTTCAGCGAGGGGATCAGGGCGGCGTAGCCGCCAGATCCAACGAAAAACGTGGAGTCCGGGGCTGGTCCCAAAGACGTTGCAACAGCCCTGCTGCCTGTTGGGAGGGGGTAGTATCAAGAGGTCATTATGGAGATAATGGTTAAGTCTGGTGACATTCTGGGTGAACCGGCGGACCTGGCCGTACTTGCCAGTCCGGAAGAAGTTGCGTTGCCTGCGGCGGTTGCCGAGTTGATCGAAGGCGCCGATTTTCGCGGCAAGGCCAAACAAACACGGTTGATTTACCCACGGGGCGCGGTTGCGCCCAGGCGCCTGCTCCTGCTGGGCCTGGGCAAGCCCGACAAACTCAGCGCCGATACCCTCCGGCAGGCGGCGGCCACGGCGGTGCGGCAGGCGCAGGAGTTGCAGGTGGCCCGACTGACCTTCGGCCTGAACGGCGATCTGGACCTGGCCCCGGAACGGATCGGCCAGGCGCTCGCCGAAGGGTTCGAACTTGGCGCCTACCGCTTCCAGCGTTACCGTTCGGATCTTTCCGACGAGCAAAGGTTCGTGGTGGAAGGGGCAACCATTGTCGCCAGCGCCGAGGCCCTGCGCGCCGGGGTTGCTATCGGTCAGACCATCGCCCGGGGCGCGAACTTCGCCCGCGATCTGGTCAATACGCCGCCCAACGATCTGCCTCCGGCCCGCCTTGCCGACCAGGCTCTGGCCCTCGGGCAGCGCCTGGGCCTCAACGTCACGGTGCTCGACAGGGCCCGGCTCGTCGAAGGCGGCTTCGGCGGCGTGCTCGCCGTGGGCCAGGGTTCGGCCAACGAGCCGCGTTTCATCGTCATGGAGTACGGAGCGGCCAATCAGGGCGCGCCGACCATCTGTCTGGTCGGCAAGGGCCTGACCTTTGACTCCGGCGGCCTCTCGCTCAAGCCCGCGGACGCGATGACGACCATGAAGTCGGATATGAGCGGGGCCGCGGCGGTGCTGGGGGCGCTCCAGGTGGCAGCCGAGCTGCAACTGCCGCTCCACGTGGTGGGCATTATCCCCGCGGTTGAAAATATGCCCGGTGGCGCCGCTTTCCGCCCCGACGATGTGATCACCACCCTGAGCGGCAAAACGGTCGAGGTGCTCAATACTGACGCCGAGGGGCGCATCGTGCTTGCCGATGGGTTACACTATGCCCAGCGCTACAAGCCCGATGCGATCATCGAGCTTTCGACCCTGACCGGGGCGATTGTCATCGCCCTTGGTTCCCACGCGATCGGGATGATGGCCACCAATCAGGAACTGGCCGACCGGATCGCCCGGGCGGGCGAGGCCAGCGGCGAGCGCGTCTGGCAGTTGCCCCTCTGGGACGAGTACCGCGAGATGATCAAGAGCGAGATCGCCGATATGAAGAATATCGGCGGGCGCCCGGCCGGCTCGATCACCGCCGCGGCCTTCCTGGCCAACTTTGTCGGCGATTATCCCTTTGTGCACCTGGACATTGCCGGCACGGCCTTTGCCGAAAAGCCGGCCCGGTCCTATGATGCGCCGGGCGCCACCGGCGTCGGCGTGCGACTGCTCAGCGAGGTGTTGCGGAGCTATGGAACTCCCGGATAACTGGTCGCCTATGCACCCCGAACACGTTGATGTCCTGATCGTCGGCGCCGGACTCTCCGGGGTCGCCGCGGCCTACTACCTGCAAACCCGCTGCCCCACGAAGCGGTATGCCATCCTCGAGGCCCGCGATACCATCGGCGGCACCTGGGATCTGTTTCGCTATCCGGGGGTGCGTTCGGACTCGGAGATGTACACCCTGGGCTATAGCTTTCGCCCCTGGCGCGAAAAGAAAGCCATTGCCGATGGGCCGAGCATCCTGCGCTACATCCGCGAAACCGCCCGCATCTTCGGGATTGACCGGCGCATTCGCTTCCAGCATCGGGTGCGCCGGGCAAGCTGGTCGTCTGACGAGGGCCGCTGGACGGTCGAAGTCGAACGGGGGCCGGAAGCGGCGCCGCTGCGCCTCACCTGCGCCTTTCTGTTTATGTGCAGCGGCTACTATGACTACGCGGGCGGTTACACCCCGCGTTGGCCGGGCGTGGAACGCTTTGGCGGACGGATCGTCCACCCGCAGCAGTGGCCGGAGGACCTGGAGTATAGCGGCAGGCGCGTCGTGGTTATCGGCAGCGGCGCCACCGCCATCACGCTGGTGCCGCGCTGGCCGAAGGAGGGGCGCAGGTAACCATGCTGCAGCGCTCGCCGACCTACGTGCTGGCGCGGCCCTCGGAGGACGGCGTGGCCCTTGCGATGCAGCGCCTGCTCCCTCCCACGGTCGCCGCCCGGGCCGCGCGCTGGAAGGCGGTGCTGGTCAATACGTTCTTCTACTACCTGGCGCGCTGGTTTCCCACGGCCACCAGGCAGGCGATTATCCGCATGGTCCAGCAACACCTCGGCCCGGGTTACGACGTCGCCACCCATTTCACGCCGCGCTACAATCCCTGGGACCAGCGGCTGTGCCTGGCCGCCGATGCTGACCTGTTTCGCGCCATTCGCTCGGGGCGGGCGACGGTCGTTACCGATGAGATCGCCACCTTTACCGAGACGGGCATCCGCCTGTGTTCGGGCCGCGAGCTTGCGGCCGATGTCATCGTCACCGCCACCGGGCTGGTGATCAAGCTGATGGGCGGCGCAGAACTGGTGGTAGATGGCCGGACAGTGGATCTTGCCGGCACCCTCAGCTACAAGGGCATGATGTACAGCGACATCCCCAATCTGGCTTCGGCCTTTGGCTACACCAATGCTTCCTGGACGCTGAAGTGCGAACTGACCGCTGCCTATGTCTGCCGCCTGCTCAACTATATGGGTCATCACGGCTATCGCCAGTGCACGCCGCGACGGCGCGATCCCAACCTTGGCACTGTTCCGGCCCTCGAC
>JAOACN010000389.1 GCA_026417815.1 Chloroflexaceae bacterium
GATGTGTATAAGAGACAGGAACGGAACACCTCGTTCAGGACCTGGTCGGCCTGGCGCTCACCCCACGATGAGCAGCAGAACGGCACCTGCATCCAGATATCGTTCCAGTAGCCGTCGGCCGACTCCTGCTTGATTGTGACATTGATCCCCGCTTCGGCCGCCATCTCCTTGTAGGCCACGGTCATCGGGATCATGTACGTGTCGATGCTCGATGTATACAGGGTCACATCGAGCCCATTGGCGTAGCCGGCCTCGGCGAGCAACTGCTTTGCCTGGGCAATGTCGGGCTTCCGACTGATGTCGAGGAAGTACTGGTCGCCCGGCCAGACCGGGTGATCACTGGCGACCTGGCCGTAGCCCGAGAGCACGGTGCGCACCATTGCCTCCCGATCGATCACGAGTTTCATCGCCTTGCGCACCCTGGGATCGGTGAAGGGCGGTTGACGGGTGTGCATCGCCATTACCAGCCATCCGCCGGCCGGGAGCGCATTCAAGACATAATTCGGGTTGCGGCGCACCAGTTCGGCTGTCTCCGGGGGCACGTCGTTGTAATCGATCTGATCGGCGAGCAGGGCCGCGGTGCGCGCCTCGCCATCGGCGATGCCGACCATCTCGATCCCGGCCAGGCCGGGCGTGCCGTCCCAGTAGGCGTCATTCGCTACGACGATCGTCGTACCTTCAGGGTTGAACTGCTGCAGCTTGAACGGCCCGGTGCCGATACCCAGCGTATTGATCGCATCGCCAATACCGTCGGGGATGATATACATCGAGTAGTGCAGCAACAACAGCGGGAAGTCGGCGTGGGGTTGCTTGAGGGTAAAGACGACCGTCCGATCGTCTGGCGCCCGGAGTTGCTCCAGATCGACAATCTCGAGCACCGCTGCGCCCGGCGACTCGAGCTCCGGGTTCATCACGTAGCGCGTGGTATACAGCACATCCTGGGCGGTGAAGGGTTTGCCGTCGTGAAAAGTTACCCCGTCGCGCAGTTTGAACGTCCATCGGGTCGCCGTCGCATCGGCCTCCCACCCGACCGCCAGGTCGGGCGCCGGGCGACCGGCTTCGTCGAGCCGAACGAGGCGGTTGTAGAGCAGGGAAACGGGCGGAAAAAAGCGCACCGGCGATGCCGGACCGAGCACTTCCTTGCCGGCCCATTCCAGCGTGTGGGCCAGGCGCAGCGTGCCACGCGCCGCGGCCACCGGCGCCGCAGCCGGCGCTTGTGTCGGTAGCACTGCGGGCGCGGCCTGACCACAGGCGGCAAGAACGCCAGCGCCGCCGGCGGCCAGCATTGCGCGCAACATCGCGCGGCGGGTGAGCCGCTGTTCGGGTTGCGGATCCATAGAACCTCTCGCTATGACGACAACGAGACTTCATCTCCTCAGGGGTTGCGGAGCCGCAGGCCCCCGCATCTCGTTCCGGTGCGGCGTGGCGGAGTAGCGCCGCACCGGAACGGGTCTTTGGGAGGGGCTTCGCCCCTCCGAGTCTTCCCTGAGATTGTTGTAGTACTATCGTTGGTAATCAAACTGTCGCAATGCGCCTCACGGCAGCGCCTGGTGGTGCGCGGCAGAGCGCACCACCACGCGTGAAACGCGCAACCAGGCCCCGAGAGGCCGCTCCTCTGGCGTCGTTTGGTCAGCGTTGCGCGTGAAGTGCACCCATTGTGAGACAGGGAGGTTAACCGGGGGTTTATAAATGGTCAAGCAGGAGCGAATATTTGATGATCAACCGATGATCCGTCGTCCGTGCCGGACGGGAAAAACTGGCGCTCGAACCGGGGGACTTCGAGGGCGCCGTGCGGCGCGGTTCACAGACCATTCACCCGCTCACTTGCAGCCCGGTGAGGGCCACGAACGCGGCGATCAGCAGGCAGAACAGGGACAGATAGAAGAGCGCGGGGATCAGGACGACCACCAGGGCGCGGCGTGGCGGTAGGTTCAGCCCCGACTGCACGCCGAGGTAGGTCAGGTAGAGGCCGTAGAAGGTTACGAAGATCGCCAGCGGCGCCGTCAGGCACGAGAACCAGCCGAAGGAGAAGAGGTTCACCACCGCCCCGACGATCGCGACCGGCGCCCAGAACAGCGCGATATCGTAGGCCAGTTCGCCGAACTTGCCGTCACCGCCCAGCAGCCGCCCCAGCAGGTAGACGATGACAAGGTAGAGGAGGAAGCCGATCATCGTGTGCAGCAGGTTGCCGAGCACGGGGATACCGGGCTCCCAGGGCCTGAGAAGCGTTTCATAGGGCAGATCGCGGCCGAGCCGCGCTTCCAGGCCGGCGAAGTAGGCCGCCACGGTGGCCGCCTGCCGCTCCAGGAACGGCCGCTGGATCAGGAAGGTCAGCCAGCCGAGGATGGCGGTGATCGTCGCGCCGATGAGCACGTAGAGCAGTGCCCAGCCCAGCCTGCGCTGCTCGTGGGCCTCGAAGGTGGCTACCGAGGGCCGCAGCAACACCGCCCGACTGCCGCGGATCATCGTCATCAGCATACGCGTTGCTCCGGTACGGACGCCCCTGCCGGCGGGAGAGTCGTTGCAGCGCAATTCTCCGCGTTGCGGCAAGGAAACCAGATGTTCTCCCCAACCTTCCCCTGCCGGGGGAGGGCGACCGGCGCCTCCCTCCAACGGGGGGAGGTTGGGAGGGGGGTGAAAATGCAGGGAAACGTCGTTCACAGACTACGCAAGCTCGGCCAGCGCCTCGGCAGGGGTGAGCGCCCGCACCAAGGGCGCCGCGCGCTCGCGCTGCTCGCGGTCGAGCGAGACGAGCGCGCAGCCATGGCGTCGCGCGACGGCGACATACACAGCGTCCGCGCCGCGGAGCGCGCGATCGGCCGCGATGTCGGCGGCTTCCTGCGCGAGGGCGTCGTCGAGGGGGATGTATTTGATAATGTGCAACTCGCGCAGCAGTTCAACCTCAAGTCGGGCGCGGATCGGGTCGCGATAGCTGCCGCTCAACGCTCCGGCGATTTCCGCGAGCACGAGCGTGGATAGCACAATTGACGTGCTGCTCTCGTAGAGGCGCGCCAGCAGGGCATGGCACATCACGTGTTCAGGGTCGTTTGGGATGGCGTCGCGAATGAAGATGTTGGCGTCAAGGGTATACATCACTCGCGGATTTTACCTTCAAGGAGATCGGCGCGTTGCTGCCGGTCAAGGTCCAACTGCTCACCGGCGCTGGGCGAGACCGGGCCGAGGCGCCGAAACTCCTCGCGCAACTCGGCCAGCCGGGTCCACGCTTCGTGCGACCGTTGCAGTGCCATATCACGCTCGTCTGCCAGTTCTTGCACCACTTGCGCCACCAGCCGCGCCCGGCTCTGCCGGTCGAGCCGGCGGATGATCGCGAGCGCCTGCTCATAATCGGATGTCGCGGTCATGGGGCACCTCCTGGTTACGCGCCCGGTGGTTCCTCGACGGGTCGCCTGTTGAATGCTTGCGCTTCCATTATAGCAGGCGCGTTGGGGCGCCGAGGGGCAGGGCCGCGCGTTCAGGCTGTTGCAACGTCCGCCTCCGGCGGAGGGTTATGATACTTCCTTATCGCGGAGGAGCGCCTTCCGCGATCCTCGGGTTCCTCCAGATGGCGCCTCAGGTGTGAACCAGGTTTACCAGGAAAACCTATTTCCCGTAGCGTTCGTGCGCAGGGTAGGGGCTCAACCGCGAAGGCTCTGTCATTCCGAGCCCTTCGACTGCGCTCAGGGTGAACTCCGCGAGGAATCCCGGCCGGGACGCTTCGCTTCGCTCAGCGGGACATTCGAGATCAAGCCACGACCGTGCGCGGCGACGCCGGACGCGTGTTTATCGTGAAATGCTGTGATCAGCTCGACGATCGTGGCCGTCGTCTTCTCCATGTGGCTGCGGCCGTCCGGCAGAAAGGCCTCCGTGTCCAGGTAGCCCTTCGGGCCGGTATGGGTCATCGGCCCCAGGTTGATCTGCCGCAGCCGGCCGGAGGCGAGGGCCCGGTTCCAGCGCGAGTTGCGGGCGAGCGGCCATCGCCCCCAGAAGACCACGTCGGCGATGGCCTGCACCGAGTCCCGTTCGCCTTCGAGATGCACCAGTTCGTCGGCGGCGTCAATGCCGCGAGTGCTGGCCATGACCCCGCCCAGCGAGATGACCTGGAGCGGCGCGGCGATTGCCGGCTTGAGGTAGTAGGC
>JAOACN010000414.1 GCA_026417815.1 Chloroflexaceae bacterium
CCTCACTGAGGCCGAGCGGGCCGAACTGCTGCCCAGCGGCGTCCAGCCCAAGTTCGACAACCGCGTTGGCTGGGCGCGCACGCACCTGGGCAAGGCCCTGCTGCTGGAGAGCCCGAAACGGGGCTGGTTCCGCATTACCGAACGTGGCCGGGCGGCCCTTGCGCAGAATCCGCCGCGGATCGACATGGCCTTTTTGAGCCAGTACCCGGAGTACCAGGCTTTTCGCAGCCGGGGCAGGGCGATGGAGAACGGCGTCGCGGGGGCGGGTGAGGCCGCCGAGGAGGTCGCCTCGCCCGAGGAGCGGCTCGAGGCCAGCTACCAGGCCCTCCGCGGCGCCCTCGCCCAGGAGTTGCTGGAGAAGGTCAAGCAGGTCTCGCCGCGCTTCTTCGAGCGTCTGGTGGTGGACCTGCTGGTGGCGATGGGCTACGGCGGCTCGCGGCGCGACGCGGGGCAGGCCATCGGGCGCAGCGGCGACGGCGGCATTGACGGCATCATCAACGAGGACCGCCTGGGCCTCGATGTAGTCTACATCCAGGCCAAACGCTGGGAGCAGACGGTCAGCAGGCCCGAGGTGCAGGCCTTCGCCGGCAGTCTGGAGGGCGTCCGCGCCCGCAAGGGCGTGATGATCACCACCTCGACCTTCTCGCCGCAGGCCCGCGAGTATGTGAGCCGCATCGAGAAGAAGATCGTGCTGATTGATGGCGAGCAGCTTGCCCAGTACCTGATTGACTATGACATCGGCGTGACCGAGGTGAGCCGCTACGTGATCAAGAAGATAGACCTGGACTACTTCGAGGAGGAGTGAGGCGATGCGCGGCGCAGCACCAGACTACCTCACCCAACAGGCCCGCGCGGGCGTCCAGCGCGTGTCGTGGCGCTCGGCGGCCCTCGGCGCGGGCGGCGCGTCGGCCAGCGGGCTGCCTGGCGCCGCTGCTGGCGACGCCGGGCGTCGGGGCGCTGGCGCATATCAGCGGGCGCTGTGCTATGGCCGGTCAGTCATCCCTCGTTCGGCGACGCAGCCCGGGTCGTCCCGCCGCTGACGGGCTGGCGGCTTACCTGAAGCGCCCGCAACTCAGTCATCGTCGCTCATCCTCGCCGACGCGCACCAGCGGCGCCAGGGCCGCGTTGAGCGCGGCATAGCCCGCCGCGCTGAGATGCACCTCGTCCTCGGCGTAGGCGTCGCGGACATAGCCGTCCGGCCCGCAGAGCACCGCGGCGCTATCGAGCAGTTGCACATCCTGGGCAGCCAGGCTCGACAAGCCCTGGTTCACGGCCGTAATCGCCTCCTGGACGGCGCGGCCCGCGTATGGCCCGCGCGCCAGCGGGAAGACCGTCGTCAGGATGACCCGCGCTCCCAGGGCGCGGGCGTCAGCCACGACGGAGGCGATCGCGGCGCGCACGGCGATCACCCGTCGCTCGCGATCCGGCGCGCGGCCGGTCAGATCAACCAGGTCGTTCACCCCCATCTGCACGACGACAATGTCTGGATGCAGCGGCGCGACCATTGCCTGGAAGCGCTGCGCCAGGTAGGTCGCCGTGGCGCCGGGGACGCCGGCGTTCACGCAGTGGCGCCCCGGCAACTCCGGCAGGCGCCACCAGTCGGCCCGCGAGTCGCCGAAGAAGACGACGCGCCGGGACGGGCAGGCTGCCGCAGGGTTGGCTGACTCTTTCATACGGTGTAGCTCCTCCCTGTGCCTTCGACCACGAAGGTACGGGCGCAACGTGCTGCGAGGGGCGCAGCACCCTGCGCCCCTCCGTCCTGGCCGGCGTGGGCGACGATACGCGGGACGCCCCGGCGATGATACGCCGGACGGCCCGGCGGCGATACGCGGGACGCCCCGGCGATGATACGCCGGACGGCCCGGCGACGATACGCGGGACGCCCCGGCGATGATACGCCGGACGGCCCGGCGGCGATACGCGGGACGCCCCGGCGGCGATACGCCCGTGGGCGATACGC
>JAOACN010000458.1 GCA_026417815.1 Chloroflexaceae bacterium
GTATAAGAGACAGAGGTAGTAGGCCGCGCCAAAGACCCCCTGGCCGCCGCCGCTGTAGCCCATCAGCGTCACCGGCACGCCGGAACCGGGCCGGTAGCCCTCGTCCAGCAGCGCCCGCAGGATGGTGCTGGCGGTGCCGTAGTTGAAAACCGGGGCATAGCGCCGGTCGGCCGAGACGGCCACCTGGAGCATGTTGCGCATGTTGATCAGGTTGCCCAGGGCGGAGGCCCGCCCGCCGGTTGACTTCACGGCCAGGATCGAGCGCCAGAACTCCCCGTGGCGCTCGTCTTCGGTAAGGCCGGTGTTGTCGGGCGAGTAGGGGAAGATGTTGTCGATGATCGCGAGCCAGGGCATGGCCGCCTTCAGGTTGCGCAGGAACGCCTGCTCCTCGCTGGCCAGGGCGTCGGCCGAGGTGTTGCCGATCCCCGAGAGGAAGACCAGGTAGTGACTCGGCGGAATCTCCGCGCCGGCGCCCTCAGGCGGCTTTACCGGGGCCCGTAGCGGTTCGGGAGCAGGGCCGGCGCCGAGGGCCGGCGCGTCCTGCTCACCGGACCAGCCCGCCCACCACCCCAGGAAATTGAGCGGCGCCGTCGCGCTGACGACCAGAACGGCGAAGATCAGCATTCCTATCAGAAAGAGGATCTCGACGCTAAAGGTGAGGACAAAGGCGACGAGACCTTCGTACAGCAGGAAGAAGATCTCCATTGGGGCAACCTCGTACCGTTTATTTCCGGCGCTGCAATCCCAGCGGCGCGGAGGGCACAATGTCACGCAACTGGTAGTCAACCTCCTGCCCCGTGAGCGCCCGCAGCATGCGCCGGCTGATCAGCGTGACCGGGCCGGCGGTGAACCAGCGGAAGAGCTGGAAGAGCAGCCAGCCGCCAATGGCGCAGAGGGCCGCGCCGCCAAACGTCAGCGGGTAGACGATGGCAAGCGTAAGCGCGACCAGATAGAGACTGAGACCCTGCAGGACCATCAGCAGCCCCTGGCCGAGGTAGGGGGTGAAGCCCAGGAAGGCGAACAGCAGGGGCAGGAACCCGACCGCGACGGCGCGCAGGGAGACGCGAAAGACGTCGTCGAGGCCGTAGAGGGCATTGACGACGAACGCGGTCGTATAGGCCCAGACAAAGCCTCCTACGACATACGTCAGGGCGGTGAGCACCAGGGCGATGGCGAAGGGCCGCCGCCCAACCCGGTTCAGCAGCAGTACCACCGCGCGGGTGCCGAAACTCTCCGCCAGGCCGGCCAGGAAGAAGATCAGGACGATCGTGGGCAGCCAGAGCGGGCCCGCCAGCAGCGGCGCCCTGGCAGCGTCCGCCAGGCCGGCCTGGAGATTGCCCAGTGACTGGACCACGGTCCACAGGGCGATCAGCGACTGGATCAGCGGGCGCGTGTCGAAGAGCATGCTGTTCCCATGACGGCCTCCGATGGGCCGAAGTAGGGTCGAAGCATTGGCTGCGCCAATGCTTCGACCCCGCGGAGCGTCCCCGTCAAGCCCCCGTTGCGCGGGCAGTCGCCACGGCCGCGCGCCTCTCAAAGACACCCGTATCGTAGATGAAGTCGAGGATCACCTGCTCGACTACCTCGGGGTTGTTCACCACAATGATATGATTCGCTCCCGGCACGGTGATCAGCCGCGAGCCGGGCACGTGGCGCTGGATGATTTTTGAATCCTCGACAGTGAATACGGTGTCTTCCTCGCCGACGACCACCCACACCGGCTGGGTCATCGAGCGCAGGGAGGCCACGCCGTCGTACTGGGCGATGCCGCGGTAGATCATCAGCCAGGCGCGCAGGGTGGTGTGCGAGGCGTCGGCCATCAGCCGGTTGAGTTGGATGTCGCCCGTGCCCTTGAAGGCGTCCATGGTGTTGGGCAGCAGGGCGCGCCGGTCGGCGGGGAGCAGTTCGAGCAGCCGCCCGAGCATGCCGATCACCCAGGGCGCGCGGGTCGCCACCCAGCCCGGCGCGGCGGGGGCGCGGGCGGCCGTGTCGAGCAGCAGGTAGCCCTTGCTGAGGTGCGGGTGGGCCTGGTGAAACATCGTCGTGACCATGCCGCCGAAGCAGTGGCCGACCATAATGAAGTCGCGGATCGCCAGGGCCTCCAGCACATCGTAGACGTCCTCGGCGAAGCGCTCGAGCCGATAATCCTCGGCGTCGCGCGGGCGATCCGAGTAGCCGTGGCCGCGCAGGTCGAGGGCCAGGGTAGAGAAGCCCGCGCCGTGGAGGGCCGGGTACTGCGCGCGCCAGGCGTCGTGGTCGCCGCCGGCGCCGTGCAGCAACACGATGGTACGTGGGCCGTGGCGATGCCAGTCCGCGAAGATGCGCACGCCGGAGCGGGTGGGGATGAGTTGCCGCGTCTCGGGTCCCTCGGCCGCGGCGAGGCTCAGGGCGGCGCGACGCTCCTCGTCGATCGTTGCATCGACCAGTTGCGCAGCGGGCAAGGGCAGGTGGCGGATGGTCGCGCCCTCCGCGCGCAGGGCCTGCACAGTCGCCGGGCCGGCGTGGTGGTAGATCGAGGCGATCAGCAGCGCCTTGCCCGGCGGCACGGTCTCGGCGATGCGGCGCAGGTCGGCGTCCTTGTAGGCCAGGTTGACGAGGTGCGCGACGCTGGCGCCGAGCAGCCCGCCTCCCAGGCCGAAGACGACGGCCCCCATAGCCCCGAGCACCAGCACGACGGCGAGGATGAAGCCACCCGCGTTGGCTGGCACGGTCGTCGTGCCCTGGTTGACCATCAGGGCCAGGCCGGCCAGCGCCGCGCCGGCGGCACCGCCGACCAGCAGCCCGCCCGCCGCGCCGGCGAGGCCGCCAACCAGGGCCCCGCGCCCCGCGGTCACATTCTCGGCCTGCTGGATGCCCGCGCGCCCCTGTTCATCGCGGGTGACAATGGCGTGGTTGCCGGCGGCGAGCCCGCCGAGGGTGCGGCGGAGCCGGCGCAGGCCGCGGGCTGCCCGGCGCGCGTGGGCGGCATCGGCGCACTCGGCTACCACCAGGTCGCGCTGGCGCGGGTCAACCGGCGGCGTTTCCAGGGTAATGGGAACGTAGGCGCCCGCGCGCCCCACACCGGCGTCGTAGGCCCGCGCCGCGAAGCCGGCGGCGGTCGGATCATCGCCAGGCGGCGCGCCGGCCCGGCCGGCCTCCCGCGGGCGCATCAGCGCGCCGCCGCTCAGCGCCAGCAGGTCAGCGATAGGCGGCCGTTGCGCTGCGCTCACGCGGGTAACCAGCGCTGCCTGGCCGACCGCCAGTTCCTCACCGATGGCGTAGAGTTTGCGGCTGCCGATGCCGAAGTTGATCAGCGCGGCGGCCAGCCCGCCCAGCAGCGCGCCGCCGAGGGCCGAGAGCAGCGCCGTCAGCCCGCTGGCGAAGGCCACCACCAGCGCCAGGGCCATCACCCAGTTGTCCACGCTCGGTGCCGTAGCGAGGCCCTGGCGCGCGTTGCCGGCTACCAGGATACCGACGAAGGGCGCCAGCAGCACGGCGCCGAGCACCGCGCCGACCACCAGGCCGAAGCGCATGCCGTCCCCGGCCCCCAGATTGCCGTCCTGCTCAAACTGGATGCTGTCGCGCGCCGGCCGGGTCACGACGGCGATCGAGGGCAGGCGGCCCAGCCGCAGCTCTTTCTGAAGCGCGCGCAGCTCGCGCCGGGCCTCGTGGGCGGCGCCAGGTCGCTCGAAGAAGCAGATGAGCTCGTCTTGCATCGCGGCTCCTGTTCAGAGGACTGTATTATACGTCCTCCGCGGCTACCTCCGCCTCCCGGTGAGGGCAAGCACGCGCAGGAACATGTTGATGAAGTTCAGGTACAGCGCGAAGGCGCCGAAGATCGTCGCCTGGCGCGCGCCATACGCATCGCGGGCCTCGGCGATCCGCCTCCTGGTCTGCTGGGTATGGTAGGCGGTCATGCCCGCGAACAGCAGCACGCCACCGACCGAGAGCGCCCAGTCCAGCCAGCCGCTGCGCACGAAGAAAAAGTTGATCGTCGAGACGAGCAGCAGCCCGAGCAGGCCGAAGAAAAGAAACAGGCCCCAGCCCGACAGATCGCGCTTGGTTACGAAGCCGTACACGCTCAGGGCGCCGAAGATGCCGGCAGTCACAAGGAGGGCGATCACGATCGCCTGGATCGGGTAGATCAACACGAACAGCGAGATGGTCAGCCCGGTGAGCGCCGAGTAGACGAGAAACAGCACGGTTGTCACCGCGGGGGGGAGCCGCATCACCAGCATACCCAGGACAATCGCCACCACCAACTGAACCCCGAACAGGCCGAAGAGAACCCAGATACTCGACTGCAAGAACCCGATGAACGCCGGCGTGTTCGCGGCGAACCAGGCGACGGCCCCGGTGATGCCCAGACCAAGCACCATCCAGGCGTAGACTCCCGCCATCGCCCGCTGCTCCGCGGTTGCCTGGAGGGTTGTAGCGGAAGACACCGGTGAAGTGGTCATACTGTATGTGCTCCTTTTTCGGCACACTCCCTCGGTGCCGATGGTCAGCGTGAGGCTTCGGGCAAGCCCGAAGCCTCACCAGGTCTCTCGTCAGTTTTAGCCGGCACGCCTGGAGCCGCTGGGGGCGACCCGCAGGATGTCGGGGGCGCTCTCATAGCTGCGGGCCTGGAAGAGGATGCCGCCGGTCGCGAGCAGTGCTGCGAGAATGCTCGCGGGCCAGCCGCCCCACTCGCTGAGGAACGGCATCAGGGTCACGGCGCCACTGACGATGGCGCCCGCGCCCAGCAGTGACGAGTTGATGATCAGCGCCCAGTCGTGCAAAATGAATACCGCTATCGCCGCAAGCGCCCCGGCAATGACCGCGATAATGAGGTTCCACGGTCCCCCGATGCGGAACATCAGGGAGATGAACAAGGCCAGGAAGCCGATGCCAAGGAAAGCGCCCACGGCCACGAGAGGATGATGAGCGATGACGGCCAGGGCGCCCATCGCAACGCCGGCCACACCCCCGATGAGCAGCACAAGGGTAATGTTCCAGTCGCTTAGATATGTGGTCGTGAGCCAGAGTCCTGCCAGGAAGCCACCCACGGCCACGAAAAACCAGTAGAGCTTCCGTCCGAACAGGAGCGTGACCGCACCCACCCCCATTACCAGAAGACTTGCCAGTAAGGTTGCTGGTTCCATGGATTGTTCTTTCCTTCCTTCTTAGAAACGCTCTTGGCCTGAGACACGGTTTCGCTGCGCCTTTTGTGCAATCATTCAAGGGCGGCAGGCGGGGCGAAGCGACAATTACTTCAGGATTAAGGCCAATGCCTCTGAACCTTACCCTGATAACGCATTCCGCTGAGACATTGCCGGCGCTTTACCTCTGGCCCCAACCCCAACCCTCCCCGCCGGGAGATGGCCTCCGGCTCCTCCCCCTGTTGGGGGGAGGCTGGGAGGGGGGAGAAGTGCAGGGAAACTTCGTTCACATACTATTCGGCGGTCCGTCAGGACGCAGCACGCTGCGTCCCCACGGGT
>JAOACN010000577.1 GCA_026417815.1 Chloroflexaceae bacterium
TGCTAGACCTCCACACCTCCACACCTCCACACCTCCACACTGCTACACCTCCACACCTCCACGCGCCAGCGCCTCGGCCAGTACCGCGGCTACTGCAGCGGGGATGGCGGCGGCAACCGGCGGGGTCGGTTCCTCACCGAAGTCGAGCACCTCCGTGACGGTAATGGCGTAGATGACGATCTCCGCCGGCAATGGCAGCCCCATCTGCTGGCCCAGGTCCAGAGCGACCCCCAGGCTGGTGTCGTGGGGTGAGACGCTGCGCTCGGTGGGGCTGAGGGCCTGCACGTCGCGCAGGCTCAGCCGGAGCAGGCTGCCGGGGGCCTGGTCACTGCGGCAAAGGGCGTCGATGAGAATGGCGCGGTCGTAGCCGATCAGCATTTCCATCAGCGCCAGGCCGCCCAGGGAGGCCGTTTCGACCACGATCGGATCCTCCGGGCGCGGGTCGAGGGCGGCGCGCACCTCCTCGGCCACACGCACGCCCACGCTGTCATCGGTCAGGATGGGGTTGCCGAGACCAAGGACCAGGGTACGCATGACGGATCTCTTTCCTCTGTGGAGATGTGGAGGTGTAGAGCTGTAGAGCTGTTTTTCTCCCTCCCCTCCACACCTCCACACCTCCCGACCTCCCCGCCTCCCCACCTCACCCGATGCCCTGGCTGAGGCGCCGCACCTCGGCGCCCTGGGCGTCGCGGATCACCACCTCGAGGGGCATCTGACCGGGCAGGGCGTGGGTCGCGCAGCCGAAGCAGGGGTCGTAGGCGCGGAAGCCCATCTCGATGCGGTTGAGCAGCCCTTCGGTAATCACCGTGCCTTTCTGGATCAGCCCCTGGGCGGCCTTCTTCACCGACATGGCAATGGGGGCGTAGTTGTTGGTGGTGCCGACGATCAGGTTGACCCGGGTGAGGATGCCGCGCTCATCGGTCCAGTAGTGATGGGTCAGGGTGCCGCGGGGGGCCTCGACCGAGCCGACGCCCTCGGTGGGGGTGGCGGTGACGGGCGCGCGCACCTGGGGATCGGTGATCTGGGGGTCGGTGGCCAGTTCGAGCATGCGCTCGGCGGCGTAGAGCAACTCCACCAGACGCGCCCAGTGGGTCGCCAGGCGATAGTGGACGGGCTGGTAGCGCCCGTTGGCGCCGCGCTTGCTGCCCAGGGTTTCGTAGAACTTCTCGTAGGCTTCCTGGGCCCGGGGCGTGGCCATGCCATCGGCGGCGTTGAGCCGCGAGAGGGGCGTGGCGCAGTAGACGCCACTGTCCTTGCCGTCCACCAGCCCCTTCCAGCCGATGGCCTTGAGGTAGGGGAACTTCAGGTAGGTCCAGCTCTCGCAGTGCTCGGCGATGTGGCTGGCGTACTCGCGGGGGTGGTACTTGACAAACTCGACGCCTTCGGGATCGACCACGCGGATCATGCCGTCGTAGAAATTGACGCGGTTGTTGGCGTCCACCGTGCCCATGGAGTAGGTGCGGTGGGTGAAGGTATCGGAGAGGATCAGTTCGACGTACTGGGGGTTGCCGAGCACCAGGTCCTCGAACAGCTTGAGGCTGAAGAGGGCGAAGTCCACGTTCTGGCGTGCAGCCTCTTCGATGCCCTCGCGATCGGCGGGCGCGAGGGGCCGGCTCCAACCGCCGGGGAGGGCAGCGACGGGGTGCACGCCACGACCGCCGAGCAGTTTGATGACCTGGTGGTTGCGAATGCGGGCGTCAATCACCTGCTTGCCAATTTCGAGACCCACCTTGCGCACCACGCCGAGGATGTTGCGCTCGGCGGGGGGCGCGTCGGGGCCCATCACGAAGTCGGGGCCGGCCAGGGCGTAGAAGTGGGTGGTGTGGTCGGCCACGTAGAAGGCCGAGTAGAGCAGTTCGCGGAGCTTCTTCGCCGCTGGGGGCGGGTCCACCTTGAACAGGTCGTCGAGGGCCTTGGCGGAGGCCATGTGGTGGGCCTCGGGGCACACGCCGCAGATGCGGTCGGTGATGCGGGGCATCTCCTCGGCGGGGCGGCCCACGCAGAACTGCTCGAACCCGCGCAACTCGGGAACGATGAAGTAGGCGTTGGCCACATCGCCCTCATCGTTGAGGAAGATCTCGATCCGGCCGTGGCCCTCCAGGCGGGTGACGGGGTCGATCGCGATCCGTTTCATGGGCGCCTCCTTCAGGCGGAGTTATCGGCGACGCGGGCGCGCCGCAGTAACGAGTGGGCCAGACTGAAGCGGTAGAAGGTGCCGGCCGGGTCAACCAGGGTATCCATCACCGCGGCGATTTCCTGGGCCTGCGCGTGCTCATCGATATGTGAGCCGCCCGCGGCCACCACCGAGGCGACCGCGGCGAGCATGCGCGCGCCCTGGTCCTGGCCGTCGAGCGGGCCGTAGCAGCCCTCGCAGCGCATGCCGACCTGGGGGCAGAGGGCGCCGCAGCCGCTGCGGGTGGCCGGCCCCATGCACACCAGCCCCTGCTCGAGCAGGCAGATCCCTGGATCGGGAACGATCTCGTAGGGGCGGTAGAAGCGCGTGATTTGCTTGACGTTCTTCGCCAGGGGGCACTCCTCGCAGAGGGCCACGTTCCCGGCGCCGATGATCGTTCCCCCGGGGGCCGGGAGGGGCATGCCGGTGAGCACCGCGCGCAGCACCGCGGCGATCTGCCGCGCCTCGGGGGGGCAGCCGGGGATGATGTAATCCACCGGCACCACCTGGTCGAGCGGGCGCACCGTCTCGTAGAGCACGGGGATGTGGATCTCGCCTTCGGGCACCTGCGTGACCGGCCGGGGAACCTGGGTACGGCTCTCGTCGGTGGTCAGGCTGTCGGTGTAGACGGTGCGTATGGTGGCCGCATTGGTGGTCAGGTTGGCCAGGCCGGGGGCGCAGCCCTCGTAGGCGCATGAGCCGAAGGCCACCAGGGTTTTCGACTTGCGGCGCAGCAGGTGGGCCAGTTCCTCGTTCTCCGAGTTGCGAATGGCCCCGTTGAACAGGCACAGGTCAATATAGCCATCAGGATAGCCTTCGACATCCTGGTACTTGAAGTCGGCCACGCAGGGCCAGAAGACCACGTCGAAGGCGGCATCCACGTCGAGGATCAACTCGCCGACATTGAGCAGCGAGATCTCGCAGCCGCCGCACGAGGCGGCCCAGTACATTGCGAAGGTAGGCTTGGCCATGGATGATCTCCTATCCCGCGCGCAACCCGGCGGGTTGCGCTACAGCGCGCAATCTGGAAGGTTGCGCTACATGGGCCGGGGCGTGGGGAAACCTGGTTTCCCCATCTTCCCCTCAGTCCGCGCCAACCTCCACCTCCAGGGCGTGGCGGGCGACGGGCTGCTCGCCGAGGACGCGCTGGCGCCAGCGGAGGGGGCCAAGGGCGCGCAGTTGTTCGGTCATGCGGTCCACGGCCTCGGCGAGCTGCTTGCCCTCCGAGGCGGCGGCCCAGACCAGTTGCACGCGCTCGTCCTCCACGCCAAACTGGCGCAGCATGGCCTTGAGCAGGGTGAAGCGCCGCAGGGCCTTGATGTTGCCTTCGACGTAGTGGCACTCGCCGGGGTGGCAGCCGGCGATCAACACGCCATCGGCACCCTCGCGAAGGGCCTTGAGCACGAACTCGGGCTCAACGCGGGCGGTGCACATCACGCGGATGGGGCGCATCGTCGGGGCGTAGTGAACGCGCGCCGTGCCGGCGAGATCGGCGGCCCGGTAGGAGCACCAGTTGCAGAGAAAGCCGACGATGATGGGCTGAAACTCGTTCTCCACGGCAAACCTCCTAACCTACTGCGGCTCCAGCCAGAGCACCTCGGGCTGGCGCGCGTCCCACAGAATGCCCTCGATCTGCGCGAGCACCTGGTCGCGGGTGAAGTGCGCCCCGCTGATCGCCGCGCTGGGACAGGCGGCCACGCAGGCGCCGCATCCCTGGCAGAGGGCGGGGATCACCTCGGAGACCTTGCGATCCTCGTGGAAGGTAATCGCGTGGTAGGGGCAGAGGGTGTTGCAGATGCGGCAACCCGAGCAACTCGCGGCGTCAATGCAGGCGCGCACCGGCTCCCTCTTCATCACGCGCTGGCCCATCATACCGGCCACCCGCGCCGCCGCCGCCGATCCCTGGGCCACCGACTCGGGAATGGCTTTGGGTCCCTGGCAGGCGCCCGCCACCAGGATGCCCTCGGTCATCGTCACCACCGGGTCGAGCTTGGCGTGGCGCTCGGTGAACCAGCCGTCGTAGTCGCACCCCAACCCGAAGAGGGCAGCGACCTGGCGGGCGTCCTTGCGCGACTCCATGCCGGCCATCAGGATGACCATATCCACGGGGATACGCCGCTGCTTGCCGATCAGGGTATCCTCGACCTGGATGATCAACTGGCCCTCTTCGCCGGGGCCGCGGGCGGCATCGGTGACCTCGGCCACCCGCCCGCGGATGAAGTGCGTGCCCTCGGAGAGCACCCGATGGTAAAACTCCTCGTAGTGCTTGCCGGAGGCGCGAATGTCAATGTAGAAGTTGAACACCTCGGCCTCGGGCACCCGCTCGTGGACCAGGTGGGCGAACTTGAGGGCGGCCATGCAGCAGGCCCGCGAGCAGTACTCGTGGTAGTTCTTGTCGCGCGAGCCGACGCAGTGAATAATAGCGATGCGCTTCGGCACGGTGACGCCGTCGCGCAGCACCACGCGGCCCGCAGTTGGCCCGGCGGCGTTGACCATGCGCTCGAACTCCATGCTGGTGAAGACGTTGGCCAGGCGCCCGTAGCCGTACTGGGGCACGCGGCGGGCATCGAACTGCTCGTAGCCGGTGGCCAGGATGATGTTGCCGACCTCGAGATCGACGATCTCATCCTTCTGATTGAAATCGATCGCATCGGTCGGGCAGACGATCTCGCAGGCCCGGCACTTGCCGCGCTGGAAGAAGGTGCAGTTCGCCGTGTCAATCACCGGATACTTGGGCACCGCCTGAGGGAAGTTGCGGTAGACCGCCTTGCGGTAGCCCAGGCCCACCTCGAAGTTCTGGTCAATGATCCGCACCGGACACTTCTCGACGCAGGTGCCGCAGCCGGTGCACAGATCCTCCTTGATGTAGCGCGCCTTCTTGCGCACGCGCACGGTGAAGTTCCCCACGTAGCCGTGGACGGAGAGGACCTCGCTCCAGGTCATCAAGGTGATGTTGGGATGGTTGGCCACATCAACCATCTTGGGAGTGAGGATGCAGGCCGCGCAGTCGAGGGTGGGGAAGGTCTTATCGAGCTTGGCCATATGGCCGCCGATGGACGAATCGCGCTCGACCAGGTAGACGTGGTAGCCGGCGTTGGCCAGTTCGAGGGCCGCGGTGAGACCGGCGATGCCGCCGCCGACGACCAGGGTGTTGGGATTGATGTCCACGTAGAGCGGCTCCAACGGTTGCTGGCGCACCGCCCGTTCGACGGCGCCCTTAACCTGGGCCTTGGCCTTCTGCGTGGCCGCCTCGCGGTCATCGGTGGCCCACGAGCCCATCTCGCGGATGTTGGCCATCTCGAAGAGATAGGGGTTCAGGCCGGCGCGCTGGCAGGCGCTGCGAAAGGTCTTCTCGTGCATATGGGGCGAGCAGGCGGCCACGACGACGCGGTTGAGGCCGAGTTGCTGAATATCTTGCTCGATCAACTCCTGCCCCAGGCTGGAACACATGAACTTGTAGTCGCGGGCCACGACGACGTTGGGCTGCTCGCCGGCCCACTCGGCGACCTCTTCGACCGCCACGGTATTGGCGATGTTATGGCCGCAGTGGCAGACGTACACACCAACGCGCTCGCCGTGCCCGGCATCCGGCGTCGCGTGGGGGTCATGCCGGGTGCGATGGGGGTTCTCGGCGCTCATAGTTCCTCCTCCGGCATCTGCGGAAGCGGCAGGCTCTGGTCGCCGCGGCGCGGCTTCCGTTTCGGGGCGGCCTCGGCCGCGGCGGGCGCGGCGGCGCCGATCTTCGCCAGGGCCGGGCGGGCGTCAACAAACTCCTTGCCGATGCCCACGGCGGCAGGCGACAGGCCGAAGGCCAGCCCCATCAACTGGGTAAAGAAGAGAATGGGGATGCGGTACTCCGTGCCGAACAGGCCGTTCACGCTCTCCTGGAAGGCATCGAGGTTCAACTGGCACATCGGGCACAGGGTGACGATCATGTCGGCCTGGTAGTCGGCGGCGTTCTTCAGCAGGCGGCGGATCAACTCCAGGGCCACGTCGCGGCTGATCTGGGTCATGTGCCCGCCGCAACAGTGGGCCTTGAGCGGAAAATCCACCACCGTGGCCCCCAGGGTGCGCATGAGCCGGTCGAGGGAGGTGGGATACTCGGGGTCATCGAAACGCCCCTGGAAGCCGGGGCGCACCACCAGACAGCCGTAGTAGGGTGCCACTCGCAGCCCGTGCAGGGGCCGGCGCACCCTGGCGGCCACCTTCTCGTAGCCCACGTCGTTGACCAGCACATCGAGCAGGTGGCGCACCCGCACGCTGCCGGGTTCGTAGCTCAACCCGCCAGCGGCCAGGGCGTTGTTCACACCGCTGGCCAGGGCCGGCGACTGGCTGAGGTAGTGTTCCACCTTGCTCAGGTTCAGATAGCAGGCGCTGCAGGGGGCCACCAGCTGGCCCTTCGCGGCGCCGTTGGAACCGTTGGTCTGGCGCGCGGCCAGGGCCAGGTTGCGGCTGACGAGGGCATAGGCCCGCAGCCGGTTGACGGCGATGAACTCCGTGGCCCCGCAGCAGTTCCAGTCATCAACTTCGGCAAACTCAACCCCCAGCTGCGCGGCCACCGCCATCAGCGATGTGTGGTACGCGCCAGCGTTGCGCTCCAACGAGCAGCCTGGATAGTAGCCGTAGCGCATAGGCCTCCCCCTGATGCGATTTTGGATTTGCGATCTTGGATTGCGGACTGGGCGTAGGACCTCTCCCAGATGGGCGGGGGGTGGGGAAACCGGGTCTCCCCACGCTCCTCCAGCAGGTGTGGGACAGAGGATGGGCGGGGAGGCCGGGCCTCACCGCGTCTCTCCAGGCGGTACACCCGGCGCGCGCCCCGTCTTACGTCGAATGGGCGGCGTCAATCTCGCGGGCCCGGTCCAGAATGGCCTTCAACTGATCGATCTGCCGGATGGGCCGGGGGCTGAGATCGAGGCGCTTGCGTTTGAGCAACCCCATGCCCAGGGGGGCCATTTTCAGCGCGTCGAGGGGGCGGTGGCTGAGATAGTAGCGCGTGATCAGCCCCAGTTCGAAGCTGCGCCCGTAGTTCTCCACGTGATCGACGAAGGTCTGCGCGAAGCCCGGGGCTTTGGGCGCGGTGGTCTGGGCGCTGTAGCCGGCCTTGATGGCCATCCGCTTCAGGGTGTACATCACATCGGTGATGCGGATCTCCTGGGGGCAGCGTTCCATGCAGTAGTAGCACGAGACGCAGTACCAGGGCGTATTGCTGCGGAGTACGGCATCGCGCATCCCGGCGGCAATCATCGCAAAGAGCGCCCGCGGGGTGTGGTCCATGTCCGGCCCTGAGGGGCAGGACCCCCCACACGTGCCACATTGCAAACAGGCCTCAAGATGGGGATCGACCGGGGCCTCGGCAACAACTTCGCGGAAAAAGTCAGAGGTGCGCGACAGTGATGCGGATGTCGCCATGAACGCCTCCTCACTGAGTATGTCCGGTTCGCCGTTGAAACGGAGTTCAAGGCAAACGGCACCATGCGCCTGTCCCCATCACGGATTCTGGCCCACGAGCGGGCCACAACCGGCGTCTGGACAGACTTTACGAGGCCAGCTGCACGACGCAGCGCGACGATGAGCTAATCTCAACGCTTCGGCGGGGTTTGGCGCCGAAGATTACTATATGTCAAGAATGGATATGGGTTGCAAGGAATATAGCATGTTCCGTTATGGGAACCAGGGATGGCTTGATAACTTAACGCGACGTTCTATTAACCATTGGGGGCGAGGGGAGCGGACCGGCGCCCCACCGCCGCTTGCGGGAGGACGGGGAAACCAGGTTTCCCCGCGCCCCTGCAAGGGGTTCGGAATCGGGGGACGGCAAACCCGCCCCTACGCCCCCCGTCGCGCCTGGAACTCGGCCGCCTGGTACATGAAGGCCTGGAGACGGGTGGTGAGGTTGGTGCCGCCCTGGGCGTCGAAGGCGATGTCGAGCCAGGGGAGTTGATCGAGGTCGAGGCGCAGCCGCGGGGCGATGGCCGCAGTGATGATCCCCGGCATGCACGAGAAGGGCATGACGTTGATCACCCCGCACACGCCGTGCCGGGCCAGTTCCACTGTCTTGCCAATGGACAGCAGGCACTCGTTGCCCAGGTCGGTTGAGAAGTACGGCTCGACGTAGCGCATCAGCCGGGCGACGGGGGTCTCGTAGGGATGGTCGAGGAGATGGGCCACGGGGCGCGCCAGGCGACGTTCGAGCACGCGCTGGTAGCGGTCAACCAGGGCCATACGGGCGCGGGCCAGAGGTTGCCCGCGCACCCGGCAGGTGTCATCGTAGCGCCAGTTGGCGTAGTAGAGCCATTCGATGATCGGCGCCAGGTCAACCTCGCCGCCCAGGGCCTCGACCCGGCGCACCAGGTCAAGGTTGCTGTAGCGGTTGTGGCGCAGGTAGATTTCGCCGACGATGCCGATCAGCGGGCGGCGCTGGCAGGTCTCCACCGGCAGCTGTCTCTTATACACATCT
>JAOACN010000583.1 GCA_026417815.1 Chloroflexaceae bacterium
CGGCATGGCGCCGCTCGCGGCGTCTGGGGGAACGGCCCGCTGCGCGAAGTGGTGGTAGAGGCGCCAGTGCAGGGTCTCCAGGTCATCTGGTCGGTCGCGGCGCCAGGCCGCAAGGAGCGCCTGGCGCACCTGATCGGCGCAGGCCAGGCGACCGTCGCCCAGATCACGCACCAGGCTCAGCCCGCGTAGTTCTTCAAGCAAGACGCCTGGCTCCAGGGAGGGCTCGCAGAGGGTCCGGAGTACGTCGATGTCGAACCAGCGGGGCAGCGCCACGCGACGGAGGGCTTCGGCCCGTTCGGCGCCAACCGCGCGGAAGAGTTGTTCGACCGCCCACGACAGCGCGGCCACACCGTCGCTGTCGTGAGCCGCATCGGCTAGGACCGAGAAAGCAGGTTGGGGCTTACCCGACATAGGATTGCGTGTGGCGACGGGCTACCGGTACGGTGGAGGCTCAACTCGGTTCCTGGTCCCACGGTCCATCGCGACCCTCCAGAGCATCGCCGATCACCCCTACCAGGTATGGGCGGCCCCGCGTCAGCGCGTAGATGGCCTGCACCTCGGCGTCGCTCAGGCGCTCTCCGCCGTGGCGCGCGCCGAGGTAGCGCGCTACTTCGGCGTATGAGAGCGCCTCAAGGCTGAGTGCGCCCAGGGCCGACGCCCAGCTCGCGTCGAAGGGAGGCAACAGACGCCCCGCCAGCACCACCACCGTGTTGCGTAACCGTCCGTCGCGGATGCGGCGCAACAACTCCTCGCGGATCCAGCGGTCGGCCACACCCGGCAGCCAGCGCTCGCCATCAAGCGAGGCATGTTCATAGCTATCGAAGAGTAACAGTACCGGCGCCCGCGCAGCCAGATCCTCGAGACATGCGAAGAAGACCCGGGTGACCCGATCATCAATGGCGGACAGCAAACGCGGGTCATCAGTTTGAACGACAAAGAGATTGTCTTTTACACCTGGATGACCGGCGCCGGTGAGCAACGGCTGCGCTGGCGCGCGCGGACGGACACGGACGTTCACCGTCAGCCGCGGCGCGGTCACCTCGTTGATGGTCTGCGTCAGGGGATCGAAGAACGGCGCGCCGAGCGCGTCGCGCAACTGGCGCACCAGCGCCAGCGTGTCGTAGGCCTGGCCATCGCCCAGGTCAAGCAGACTGACGCGGGCCCCGAGTTGCAGCGCGTCGTCGGCAAACTGCCGCAGCAGCCAGGACTTGCCCATCCCTGGCGCGGCGCAGAGGGCAAGGATCTTCGGCTCGTTGCCCCCGGTCAGGCTCCGCCGGAGCGCGTCGCGCTGTCGGGGTCGATCAATCCAGAAAGCATGTTCCACATCGCCCCCTCCACGGTTATCTGTGCGGCTTCGCCGCATCGTACCGCGATGAACACCGGTCTACTGTGTGTTCCCTGGTTCTGGCGGCCACGCAGCCAGCACCAACGAACATAGTTTAGTCCTGCAACCAGACTTCGTCTCGGCGGGGGTAGGGGGGTCCGCAGCCCCCGCAGGACTCTCCGCGGCGCAGCCCCTCTGAGCCTCCTCTACAATGAGAAGTCTCGTTGTGGTATTAGATAACATTCTGTTCGACGTGCTGTTGCCCGGTGCGAAAGCGGTTGATCCGTAGGTCGTCAATGTCGATGGTATGCGCACGACCGTCGAGGATCTCTTCGGCGATGAGCATGCCGGTGGCAGGAGCGTGCATGATGCCGTGGCCGCTGAAGCCGCTGGCATCAACGTAATTCGCCAGGTCGGGATGGCGCCCGAGGATGGGGTTATGGTCGGGTGTGATCTCGTAGAGGCCGGCCCAGCACTGACCAGTGGCGAGGCTGGCGTGCTGCAGCACGGGAAAGCGGTACAGGCCGGCTTCCAGCACGTGGTCGAGCCAGTCCCAGTCCACGCTGGTGTTAAAGCTGCTCGGCTCATTGGGATTCGAGCGGCCCATCAGGATGCTGGCGCCCTCGTGGCGCATGTAGAAGCCGCTGCCGACGTCAACCGTCAGCGGGATGGGGCCAGGGATCTGCGGGAAGGGCGCGGTCATATACATATTGCGCCGGTAGGGCCGCACGGGCACGTCGAGCCCGGCCAGCGTCGCCACTTCGCCCGCCCACGGACCGGCGGCGTTGACCGCAATGTCGCAGGCAACTGCGCCGCGGGTCGTGCGCAGACCGCTGACGGCGCCGCCGCGAACCTCGAACCCGGTCACGGCCGCGCCGCGGAGGATGCGGGCGCCCATGCGCTGGGCGGCGCGCAGGTAGCCCATGGCGATGCCGTAGGGGTCGCAGTAGCCATCATCGGGGCCGAACGTTGCGCCGATAAGGTCGTCGGTGCGCATGCCGGGCACGAAACGGGCGGCTTCCTCGGGACCCAGCACCTCGACGCGGACGTCGAGCCGCCGCTGAAGGGCCACGTTCCGCTGGTATTGTTCCCAGGTGGCCGCATCATTGACAAGAAAAAGGTAGCCTACCAGGTGCAGTTCAGCATGCCCGCCAACTTCCTCGTCGAAGGTGCGTAGCTTCTGGATGCTGTAGCGCGAGAGCAGGATATTGGTGGCGTTCGAGAACTGGTGCCGAACGCCGGCCGCCGACCGGGCGGTACTGCCACTCACCTCGGCCTCTTCCTTCTCGAGGATCAGCACGTCGGAACAGCCCCGAAGGGTCAGATGGTAGGCGATACTGGCGCCAACGACGCCGGCGCCGATGATCGCCACCTGTGCGCGGCTCACCATGGAACGCTCCTGGAACGATTCACGATCTTGCTTGCCAGAGGAGATTCTTCGGGCGGACTGCGCCCTACCAGCCACTCCCATCGGGCAGGGGTGTGGGGAAACCTGGTTTCCCCACACCCCTCCCGTGGGCTTCAGGATTGGCAGAGCCCGCTTACAGGCAGAGGCGAGGGGAAACCAGGTTTCCCGATCCTTATCTCAGGGATGCCGTGCATTATACACCCTTGCGCTCACCCCTTGCGGCGGCTGACCCGCCCCGGGCGCGGTTCTGGCGGGGGCGCTTCCGCCGGCCATTCCTGCGGCTCTTCGCCGGAGAGCGCCTGAGGGTCGTGGGGCACAGGAGCGGCAGCGTCGCGGTTGTGCGCCGAGGCGGCTTCGCGTTCACGTTGGCGTTCTTCTCGCCAGGCGAGCCGCTCGCGCACCAGGCTCTCGAAGCCGTGGTCAGTTGGCTCGTAGTAGATCCGGCCTTCCAGGTTTGGCGGCAGGTGGGCCTGGTCACTACGGCCCGCGGGCAGGTCGTGGGCGTACTCGTAGCCCTTGCCGTAGCCCAGGCGCTTCATCAGATCCGTTGGCGCGTTGCGCAAGTGCAGCGGCACGGGTTCGTTGCGCGTCTCGGCCACGTCGCGCATCGCGGCGGCATAGGCTCGATAGACGGCATTGCTCTTGGGGGCCTGGCAGAGATAGACCACCGCCTGGGCCAGGGCGAGTTCGCCCTCGGGTTGGCCAAGAAAATGCACCGCCTGCTGGGCCGCGATGGCCTGCGGCAGGGCCGCCGGATCGGCCATACCGATGTCCTCCACGGCCATGCGCACAATACGCCGGGCGATGTAGAGCCTGTCTCTTATACACATCTGACGCTGCCGACGAGCG
>JAOACN010000594.1 GCA_026417815.1 Chloroflexaceae bacterium
ACTGGGAGCTGTATCACCCGCAGATAGACGCCCCGCCGCTGCCGGTGAGTTACACCGCCTGGCGCTGGCGCCCCGATCCCGCCGCGCGCTTCGCCGTCGCCGCCATTGGTCAGCCCCTGACCGCGGCGGTGTCGCTGGCCGCTCAGCTCGCCGCCACCAACCAGCAACTGGAGGGCGCCCTGCTGCAACTCGAACGCGCCCACGCCGAGCTTAAGAACGCCCAGGCCCAACTGGTGCGCTCGGAAAAGCTGCGCGCCATGGGCCAGCTCGTTGCGGGCGTGGCCCACGAACTCAATACGCCCCTCGGCTTCGTTACCGGCAATCTGGAGTTCCTGGCCGAACAGTTGCCCGCCCTCACCGCCGCCAGCCCCGATCCTCGCCTGGCCGACGATCTCGCCGAGGCGCTGGCAGAGAGCCGCGAGGGCCTTGAGCGCATCGCCGCCATCGTGCGCGACCTGCGCAGCTTCGCCCGCCCCGATAGCCCGACCGTCCAGGCCGCCGACCTCAACGCCAGCCTGGCCGCCACCGTCCGCATCGCCCGCACCCTCTGCCCGCGCGGGGTGACCATCGTGGAACACTACGGCACGCTGCCTCCGGTCGTATGCGCCCCGGGTCAGATCAACCAGGTCGTGCTTAACCTGCTCACCAACGCCATTCAGGCCATTCCGGAGAGCGGCACGGTGTCAATCAGTACCGCGCAGGAGAACGATCGGGCAGTGATTACCATTGTGGATACAGGTGTGGGGATGGACGAGGCGACCCTGGCGCGCCTGGGGGAGCCGTTCTTTACCACGCGGCCCGTCGGCGCCGGCATCGGCCTGGGGATCGCCGTGAGTATGGGCATCGTCGAACGCCACGGCGGGCGCCTGGAGTTCTTCAGTGTTCCCGGACAGGGTACCACCGCGCGGCTCAGCCTGCCCCTGGGTTGATCGGAGATTCTGAGCCGCCTATCTGGCGGGTGTATGGGAAACCTGGTTTCTCCATACCCCTGCAACCGGCAGTGCTGCGCCGGTGTCGCACCCCTGGCAGGGGCGCACGAAAATCCGGGTTCCCCGCCCTCAGGCATCGGCGGCGACCACCTGGTTGCGACCGCTCGATTTCGCCGCGTAGAGGCGGCGATCCGCCGCGTCCACCCCTTCTTCGGCCGAGTCGCCCTTGACATCGGCAACCCCCAGACTGATGGTGACCCGCAGGCGCCGGTCGAGGCTATCCCAGTCGTAGCGTTCGACTGCCAGGCGCAGGCGTTCGGCGAAGGCCGCCGCCTCGGTGAGCGGCGTGTTGGGAAGCGCGATCAGAAAGGCGTCGGCGCCGTAACGGGCAGCCACGTCGGTGGGCCGGCAGGTCGCCCGCACCACCCCGGCCACAATACGCAGCACCTGATCGCCCACGCTAAGCCCGCAGCGCCGGTTGATCTCCGTAAACTGGTCCAGATCCGCGCGGAGCACCGACAGGGGTTGGCCCGTGAGACGGGCCTGAGCCGCCAGTTCGGGCAGGCGCTGGTCAATGTAATGGCGGCTGGCGAGTCGCGTCAGCGGATCTTCGTTCAGCGTCCAGGCTGCCTCGGCCACCTGCGCCGGCACACCAGCGGCGCCGGGTGAAGCGTGCTCCTCGGTCGCCTCGTGGAACTCGGCGCGGGGCAGGTGCACCAGGAGTTGATCGGTAAAATCCTCGAGATCGTCGGTGGCGATGATCGCATCAATGGCGCCACGCTCACGGGCGGCCTGCGCGGCCGCTTCATCGGCCACGACGGCGATGAACCGGGCGGGCGTAGGCAAACACCGCCAGAGGTCCCAGACCACCGGGTCGGTCGTGTCGGCGATCAGCAGGGCCGGGTCGGGCGTGCGGGCCAGCTGGTCCTGGGCCTGCACCACATCGGCGGCGATCAGCAGCCGGTAGCCCTGCAGGCGCAAACTGGTGGCGATCGAGGCGCGCAGCCCTTCGTGCGGATAGATCAACAGCGCGGCAGGACGCGGCTGGCCCCGCCGTTCGTGCACATACGGCTTGGCCGTCAGACGCCGGTCGAGCACATAGCTGCTGCCGGCGATACTCTTGGCCGCACTCTTTACTTCGGCGGCCACCTTACTGATCTCGTCCACACTGCGGAACCGCCCGCCCTCAGAGGTGACAATCGAAATCGAAAGGCTCAACAGACCAAACTGCCGGGGCACCCCGTGGCGGTCCTGCCCCTGCAAATAGCCGCGCTGGAGATCCTCTGGATCGTAGAGGGCGCGCACGCGCTCGTCGAACGTGTTAATGATCTGTTGGGCCAGGGCCTCGGGAAAGCCGCCGTAGTGGATGATGGCGAAGTCGTCGCCGCCAATGTGGCCGAGAAAATCATCGCGCGGAGCGGTGCCAGCGAGCACGCTGGCAAGGGTGTGGATGGCCCGGTCGCCGCGGGCGAAGCCGTAGGCGTCATTGAAGGCCTTGAAATTGTCAAGATCCACATAAATCAGGGCAAACGGCGTCTGCTGGGCAATCTGCCGTTCGATTTCGGCCTGCAGCAGCATGTTTCCCGGCAGCCCGGTAAGGGGATTGCGCACGGGCAGCTTGGCAGCGCGCCGCAGATGACTGCGGATGCGCGCCAGCAGCACGTCAATATCGTAGGGCTTGCCGATGTAGTCGTCGGCGCCGCTGTCGAAGCCGATCACCACCTCGGCAGAAGTGCTCCGGGCCGTCAGAATGATCATCGGCAGATGCGAGGTGCGGGTATCGTTGCGCAACTGCCGAATGGCCTCGAAGCCGTCCATTAACGGCATGATCAGATCGATCAGCAGCAGATCCGGCGGATGGTCCTGGGCCATACGGATGAGTTGGTCGCCATCATTGGCGATCAACACCTCGTAACCGGCCTCCTGCAATGTCTCTCGCAACAAGAGACACATCGCCGGATCGTCATCAGCCACCAGAATGCGAGGTTGCGCTGTCATCGGCCGCTCTGTCAGGGTGTTGTTGTCAGTATGCGTTGGCGAATGGAAACAGCCTCGCGGACCGTCAGGCGCCAGGCCAACAGCTATGCTACAGGATACCATACAGTGTCTACCAC
>JAOACN010000657.1 GCA_026417815.1 Chloroflexaceae bacterium
AGATGTGTATAAGAGACAGGCATAGACCCTGCGCCGCATTGGGCAGTGCGGGGCCTCGCCCGGCAACGCCTGCGGCCGGGCGCACCTCACCTACCCGGCGCCACCCCTCGCTCGGCGCTGCGGTCATGCCGGGGGTTTGGGGGCGGCACGCCCCCAAGTCGGGGGGTGCGGGGGTCCGCCCCCGCTGCCTCTCCCCCTGCGCGCCCCTGCGCCAACCCCCGCCTCGCAGCGGCTGCAACCGTAGGCCCGGCCGCGAACCTTGCCCATGGGCATAGACCCTGCGCCGCATTGGACAGTGCGGGGCCTCGCCCGGCAACGCTTGCGGCCTGGCGCCCCCCCACCGGGACGATGCCGCCCTCGGTCGGCGCCCCCAGGGCCTGCAGCCCGGGCAGCGCCGCGGCCAGCCGGTCGGCGGTCAGCGCGGGCGGCGGCGCCGGGGGGGGCGTGGGGGTGGGGGTGGGTGTGGGCGCGAGGGTCGGGGTGGGCGAGGGTGAGGGCGCCGGGGTGGAGGTGGGTGTGGGCGTGGCCGCAGGCGCGCACGCGGCGAGGGCCAGGGCTGCGGCGAGCAGCGAGACGAGGAGAAGGGAGGGGCGGGAGGGACGCCGGGAACCGTTCATGTTCGGTTCAGCCTTGCCCAAGAGGTCAGCACGCGTGGCGGCTTTCACTTATCGCGTTCCCACTTTTGTGGAGAGACCGATCCGTTGCCCTCGACATGCTCCGCATCGTTTCCCCTGAGAAGGTGTTCAGGCCCTGACCGTCAGCCCTCTCAACCGGCGCCCGGTTGCTGCGCCGTTGCCCACGTGTTCGGCATGGCGGTCTGCCCATGCCGGGGGTACACGGCGGCCACCGAGCCACGGACCAGAACGACATCCGGCATGAGGCGCTGCCGATAGGCCGCTGCTGAGGGCACTCGTGCCCACTTAGGCCAGTGTCGCTCGGCATCGTGCTTCCAGAGGTTGGTATCGCTGGGCATGGGGGTCGGAAACGTGAGCCCGGCACACGCAGAGGATCGTTGCCATGAGGGTTCGGTCGGCCAGGGTGGCCCGACATAGCTCGGCCCAGTCCGCGCGCCTGCCGCGGGCGATCACGTCGTCAATGGCGGCCAGGGCTGGCTGTTGATGGTTGAGATGACGATGCCACACGATGCTCAGCGCCTCCTCTGAGGCTCAAGTACAGCGCGTTCGGTCTGGTAGCCCACACGGTCGGCGGCACGGGCGCAAAGTATTGCGTCGCGTTGATGGTGGTGCGCGGGTATTCTTGGGCTGGTTTCTTCGTTTCGAACGTGGCCGATGATATCTCTCTGGTCAGGACGGCCTATGCCTCACCGGCGATCGTCAACCACTCTGACGGCGTGTACAATTGCAAACTCGTTTTACCATCGAAGTGCCGCTTGTTCCAGGTGACGATGGCCTCGCAGTTGACGCTTTCCGCCACCCAAAGCACCACCGCATCGCCCAGCCGCATTCCGCGCACAATCCGCTGCATCAAGTCCTCGTTATGTGAGGCCCAATAGTCGGCCAGTGATCCGAGGTGCACCGGCGGATAGAGCACTTGCATGTCGGCAGCCGTGAGATATCGCTGGAACAGCATTCTGGCTTCGGCAGCTTTGCCGGCTGAAGATAGAATGCCGCACAATTCGAGCAGGTTGTAGATGGTCACACCACGCTCGGAACTGGCGCTTCGCTCCATGAAGCGGGAATTCTCCGGGAAGCGCGCATCGTTCACGAAAATGTGATGCACAGCTAACACGTCCGAGTCTATGGCAATCATTGGCGCGCCCGAGCCTGTTCGATGATATTGATCGGGTCTGCTGTGCCGTAGATGGACTGAACCGCAGCCGCCACCTCGTTGCCCAGGTGAAATGCGTTCACACTTGCAGTGCGTTTGAGTGTGCCGTGCAAGTAACGGCGCGTCAGTTGCGCATAAAAGCCAGCCTCGCCGCCGTCTCCCTCACTGCGCGTGAAATCCTGGATGAGATGGATGAGCAGCTCCTCGGGCGTTCGTTGTTGGTTTCCCGCTGCCTTCACCAAACGCTCCCAGGCTTGCACCGGTATCTTGACCGTTACTGTAGCGCTGTTCATAGGACCTTTTCCTTCGTATGACTCGTAGCTTGCATTATACTAAGCAGGAGTGAAGAGCGCAATCTGTCAAAAGGGGCAGCCCACCATCAAAGTGAGCTGCCCCGACTGCTGCTGACCCGGTGCATCAACTGTCTACCCGGGTCTGGCCGTAAGTAGGGCCGGCGCACGGGCCACACTCATGCACGAACTGCCAGCCAACCCCCTTCCTCTGCCCTGGCGTACAGCGCGTCGATCTCCCCCTGGATTGCGATCGTGTGCGCCAGCGCGGTGACGATGCGACAGTAGGTCCGCACCTCCTCGAGGGAGAGCTGGCGCTCGGCCCGATCCTTCAGCCACTTGTGGCAGACCTGGTAGCCGCCGATCTGGTAGGCCCACACATCCGGCGGCACGGGCGCGAAGTATTGCGTCGCGTTGATGTAGACGCGCTGCGCGGCCGCCTCATAGCGCAATCCCTTCCCCTTGGCCACGCGGCCATCCCCCGCGCCCTCGAAGCGGGCCAACGGCGGATCGAGCTCCGGCGAGCGGAGCAGGTGCAGGCTCACCAGCCGGCCGCCGAGCGCAGCCAGCGCATCGAACACGTCGCGGTCGGCCGCCAGGGGGATGCGCGGGAAGTCCAGGCGCAGGAACTCGGCGTACTTCGCGCGGTAGGTCGGCGCGTAGAGCACGGCGTAAACGTAGTTGAAGATCACCTCCGGAGACGGCTGGCGGCCGTGCGCGGCGGCCAGCGCGGCGACGACCTGCTCGTTCAGGTTGGGCCGGCGCTCGGCCGATTCGAGGTGCGAGAAGAGGTCGCGGCGGTCGGCCTCGGGGTAGAGGTAGAGGGGGAAGTGGTAGTCAATGGCTGTCTCTTATACACAT
>JAOACN010000683.1 GCA_026417815.1 Chloroflexaceae bacterium
GTCAGATGTGTATAAGAGACAGACCTCGGACCCCTCACGGTTTGCACGAGGTCCGCAGCGGGTATTTCGTCCTGAGCCACGCTCGCTCGTGACGGAGGTCGGGAACCGCGCTTAAGACAACGTGTCCAGGGTCTGGCCGATGCCCACACCACAGCATTGCCAGACCTCATACCATGTGGGAGGAACTATGTCCCTGCATATAGCCCAGACGGCCGTGCTCGACGGTGAGACGAGCTCCACCGGATGCAGCGAGATAGAGGGATTGTTCCAGCGACTGGTGCAACTGGTGGAGCGCTCGGAGGCAGGTGACAAGACGCAGGTAGTGAAACTTACGCCCGAGTGTAATGGGGAGGTCGTCTGCCGGTTGGAGCTAGGGGGCGCTCAGTATCTGATTTTCCGGGTGCAGCCCCAGGAGACTGACCCGGTGAACCTCAGCCCGCGCGAGTTGGCAATCGCCCGGCTCATCGCCAAGGGGCTGCCCAACAAGACCATCGGGACGATCCTGGAGATCAGTCCCTGGACGGTGGCAACCTACCTGCGGCGTATCTTTGTGAAGCTTGAGGTGACGACTCGCGCTGCTATGATCGCCAAGCTGGCAGATCGACACATGCTCTGAGGAGTCTGTGAACGTTCGCTACAGCGGGTGGCGCCTACCTCAGTTGGCCGCGCACGGCGCCCCCGGGAGTGAGCCCTCCCTGAGCCGTTAAGATCTTGCCCGGAGGAGGGTTGTCGCGCAGTGCCACCGTCGGCGCGCCCTGGGCCTGAACCGCACGCGGCGCGTTCGTGGCGAATACCATGCTCGCGATCATCAACACCGTTATCAGCCATCCCCATCACCGGATCATCGAGTGTACCTCCTGCGGGGGCTGCGGGGGCCGCAGGCCCCCTCCGAACCTCCTCCCAGCGGAAGCCGCGGCAAGTGACAAAGTAGAGCTAATGAGCCGGGGCCAGCGTCGTGCAAAGCCGGCCTGCGCCGGCTCTATGGCATTTCTCGAAAAGATTGGCGGAAGCCGCGGGCTACAGATGCGAAGTCCACCGTTCGGGAGAGCCTTCGTCCCGGCTCAGGCCAGGGCTCACGGTGAAGCCTTCGCGGGCTATACCGGATGCAATTCTTCATCTTCATCAAGCGGCGCGTCCTAACGGGTGTGGCGCACCCTGCTGCGTCGCCAGGATGGCGTCGCGGATGGCGCTGAACGGGATCCCCTTCTCCAGCACAGCGTGCACACCGATGCGCTCGGCCTCTGCGCGCAGATTCGCGTCGACGGCGCCGCTGAGCAGGATCACGGCCGGTGGTCTGGGATCGGCGAGCAGCAGCCGCGCGGCCGCCAGTCCGTCCAGCACCGGCATCTGGTAGTCCATCAGCACGACATCCGGCTGGTCGCGGCGGGCCAGGGTGACGGCGGCGCTGCCATCGCCCGCCTCACCAATCACCGCAATTTCCGGCGTATCGAGTATGATCCGCATGAACCGTCGCAGGACGGAATTATCGTCAACCAGAATCAGACGCACGATCGAGTTCATCTCAGCCTCCAGGTGTGGAACCATAGCGCTTGAGAAGCAGGATAGTCGCGCCGGCTAAAGCGGAGATGAACGTGAGCTAATGCCAGGCGAAAGAGTGCCGACCCATGTCCGATACGACCGCCCGCTACCGCGCCAACTGGCAGGATGAGATCGAGAGCGCCGCGCTCTACGCCACCCTGGCCGAGATCGAGCGCAACCCACAACTTGCCACTGTCTACCGGCGTCTCGCCGCCGTCGAGGCGGAGCATGCCCGCTTCTGGGAGCAGCAACTCACGGCCGCTGGCGCCCCCATTCCGCCGCGGCGCCTCGGCTGGCGCACTCGTGCCTTGATCTGGCTCGCCCGGCGTTTCGGGCCGGCCTTCGTCCTACCCACGATCAGCGGCCTGGAGCAAAGGGATAGCCTCGACTACACGGCCCAGCCCGAGTCGCGCGCGACGACGATGCCCGCCCAGGAAGGCTCGCACGCCCGCGTGCTCCAGACAATTCTGGCCAGAACGCCCCGGGGTCTGGAGGGCCCGGCCCTGGCCCAGCTCGAGGGCCGCCACCGGGCCAGCAGTGGCAACGCCCTGCGCGCGGCCGTTCTCGGCGCCAGCGATGGGCTACTCTCGAACTTTAGCCTGGTCATGGGCGTCGCTGGCGCGAACACCAGCGGCCAGGCCGTCCTGGTGGCCGGCGTGGCCGGGCTACTGGCCGGGGCCTTCTCGATGGCCCTGGGGGAGTGGATCTCGGTGCAGAGCTCCCGCGAGCTGTACGAGCGCCAGATCGCGATCGAGCGCGAGGAACTGGAGCAGAACCCGGCCGAGGAGCAGGAGGAACTGGCACTGATCTACCAGGCCAAAGGGCTGCCGGAGGAGCAGGCCCGCGCCCTGGCCGCCCGGCTCATCGCCGACCGGGCGATCGCGCTCGACACCCTCGCCCGCGAGGAACTGGGGGTGGATCCGGAGGAGCTCGGCGGCTCAGCCTGGGAGGCCGGGTTCTCGTCGTTCTTCCTCTTCGCCGTCGGCGCGCTGGTCCCGGTGCTGCCCTTCCTCTTCACCAGCGGTCTGCCTGCCGTTGCCCTGAGCGTCGTCCTGAGCGCGCTGGGGCTGTTCGGAATCGGGGCGGCGATTACGCTGCTGACCGGGCGCAGTGTCTGGTATTCCGGCATGCGCCAGGTGCTGGTGGGCCTCGCGGCGGCGGCAATCACCTTCGGGATTGGCCGCCTGATCGGGGTCTCGCTCGGAGGGTGACAGGTCGCGGATGCCCATGCGGCGGAAGCGCGCCGCCTTCGACCATTTCGGATTGTGGATGCGGGGGAGGTTGGAAGGGGGACCGCTCCGCGAGCAGCGCCTGCCGTACGGTACCGGCTTTAGCTCCTGCTTAGACTGGCCTCATCTGGACTTCATCCGCAGGCGGTTTACTGGAAACAACCGCCTGTCGCCCAGGCGCGGCTCGCGGCAGCAGCATGATTCGGAAAGGGCGCCAGGTATGGGCGAAATCGGCCTCCCCGCGCTATTGATTGTTCTGGCGCTGGTCCTGGTACTCCTCGGTCCTGGCCGGCTGGCCGGCGCCGGCAGGGCGCTGGGCCGGCGCATCCACGGTTTCCGCGCGTCCGTGCGCGACGGTTCGCCCGACGAGTGATCGCCCGGCAAGCGTGAGGTCCAGGACCATGCTTGTGGGAACGAGCCAGGCAGTTGCTGGAGCCATCGCGCCGGGTCGAACTGCGTCTGCTCCGCGCCCTGGAGCGCGAGCCGGGCCGCTTCGTGCCCGTCTCCACCCTGCGCTGCCTCTGCGCGGATGAAAACCTGCCCCCCTCCCAGATCGACCCGCATCTGCGCGACCTCGCGACGCGCCTTGATCAGCGCGGCGTGGCCCGCCTCGACCGGGGCGCGGGGTCAAGCTAGCGCCTCACGTAGCGCCGGGGCGACCGGGCGGCCTGGGGGAAGACGTGATGAGGTGAAGGCGAACGTATCGGGGCAGCGGGCGATTGGCGCCCTATGCCCGCGCTTGCGCCCGGGGAGCGTGGCGGCGACGATGGCTTGTGACGCTCATACTTGCTTGCGCGCCCTGTGAAGGAGGGGCGACCTGATGGCTCTATCTCTCAAACGCTGGCTGATCGGCAGGCCGATCGCCACCGAGCGCCAGCACCACGAACGCATTAACAACCTTACCGCCCTGGCCGTGTTCTCGTCGGACGCCCTGTCGTCGGTCGCCTACGCCAGTGAGGCCATTCTGGCGGTGTTGCTGGCCGGCGGCGCCGCGGCGCTCGGGCTGGGACTGCCCATCGCGGGGGCCATTGCCCTGCTGCTGCTGGTCGTCGGCGCCTCGTACCGCCAGACCATCCACGCCTATCCCAACGGCGGCGGCGCCTACGTGGTCGCCCGCGAGAACCTGGGGCAGCTAGCGGGCCTGGTCGCCGCCGCGGCCCTGTTGATTGACTACGTCCTCACCGTTGCCGTCTCGATCTCGGCCGGGGTGGCCGCGATCACCTCGCTCGCCGGGAACTGGGGGGCGCCCTGGCTCGCCCACTACGCCGTCGAACTGGCCCTGGTCTGCATCCTGCTGGTCAGCCTGGCCAACCTGCGCGGCGTCAAAGAGAGCGGCACGCTCTTCGCGGCGCCGACCTATCTCTTTGTCATAAGCATTCTGGCCATGATTGCCTGGGGGGTGATCGGCACACTGCTCGGCCACGTGCAGCCGGTCGTCCAGCCGGTGGCGCCCGAACCGCAGGGAGGGGCCGCTATCGGGCTCTGGCTGGTGCTCCGCGCCTTTGCCGCCGGTTGCACCGCCCTGACCGGCGTCGAGGCAATCTCCAACGGCATTCCCGCCTTCAAGCGGCCCGAGTCGCGAAACGCCGCCACGACCCTGAGCTGGATGGTCGGCATCCTGGCCACGATGTTCCTCGGCATCACCTGGCTGGCCAACCGGCTCCATGCCATCCCTAACGACCTGACCCACGAGACCGTGGTCTCGCAGATCGCCCGAAGCGTCTTCGGCGTTGGCCCGATGTACACGCTGATCCAGGTCGCCACGGCGCTGATCCTGATACTGGCCGCCAACACCGCCTATGCCGACTTCCCTCGCCTGGCCTCGCTGCTGGCCAGGGATCGCTTTCTGCCGCGGCAGTTCGCCTCGCGCGGCGACCGGCTGGTCTTCTCTAACGGCATTCTGGTGCTGTCGGCAGTGGCAGCCGGGCTGGTGATCTTCTTCCGGGCCAACGAAATCGCCATGCTCCCGCTCTACGCAATCGGCGTGTTTCTCTCGTTCACACTCTCACAGACCGGTATGGTGCGCCACCATCTGCGCCTGCGCGAGCCGGGGTGGCGCTTCGGCCTGGGCATCAACGGGCTGGGCGCGTTCCTCACCGGCGTGGTGCTGGCCGTCCTGGCGGTGACGAAGTTCGCCCATGGCGCATGGGCGGTGCTCCTCCTCATCCCGCTGTTGGTGGTGGCGTTCGGACACATTGGCGCCCACTATGCCAGCGTCGCCAGGCAACTCTCCCTCACCACGGCCGTCAAGCCCCGGCCCGTGCGCCGGCTCACGGCCGTGGTACTCGTCAGTGGGTTGCACAAGGCAACCCTGCCGGCCCTGATGTTGGCCCGGGCCCTGGCCGGCGACAATGTTATGGCCGCGACGGTCGATCTGGATCGTGAGCAGACAGAGAAGATCCGCGCCCGCTGGAAGGAGTGGGGCTGCGACGTGCCCCTGGTGGTGATCGACTCGCCCTACCGCTCGCTGATCGTGCCGTTGCTGGCCTTTATTGACCAGATCGACAGCCACTACAGCGACGACGAACTGCTCATCATTCTGCCCGAGCTGGTGCCGGCCCACTGGTGGGAGCTGTTCCTGCATAACCAGACCGGGTTCATACTGCGCACCGCGCTGATGTTTCGCAAGGGGAAGACCGTAATCAGCGTGCCGTACCGGCTCGAGGCATGAGCGCCGGCGGCGGTCGTGCGATCGTGATCCTCAAGGTAGGACCTGTCTCTTATACACATCT
>JAOACN010000696.1 GCA_026417815.1 Chloroflexaceae bacterium
AGATGTGTATAAGAGACAGTCGATGGCCAGGCTACGCGCTAGCCCCACCACGCCCCACTTTGCCGCGCAGTAATGGGCCAGCCCTGCCATTCCCTTCAGTCCCGCCACCGACGAGGTCATCACGATGCGCCCGCCTTGCCCGCGCTCCAGCATATGGGGCACCACGTACTTGACCGCCAGCCAGCACCCTTTCAGGTTGACATCGAGCATGATGTCCCACCACTCCTCGGTGATGTCCCAGGCGGCGGCCATATCGGCGATGCCGGCGTTGCAGATCAGAATGTCAATGTGCCCGAAGGTGGCAATGGTTTGCCGCACGGCCGCCTCCATCTCAGCGGCGTTGCGTACATCGGCGGTCAGGCTCAGACAGCGGCGACCCAGGGCGCGCACCTCTGCCGCCGTGGCCTCCAGGTCCTCGGCGGTTGCCAGGTGGTAGCGCGGGTACGGCAGATCGTGACAGATATCCAGCGCCGCGATGTCGGCCCCCGCGCGGGCCAGGGTCAGGGCGTGCGCCCGCCCCTGACCGCGCGCCGCTCCGGTGATCAGGGCAACTTTACCTTCGAGTCGCTGCATTGTTGCTCCTTCGGCGCTGAACGCGCATCAAAGGGCGCCTCAGACACGATTTCAGCCAGGATGACGCCAGGGTTGTCGTCGTGTGCCAGTCCGTCCCCCTCCCGGCCTCCCCCCCGCCGGGGGGAGGTACCCGGCGCCCTCCCCCGGCGGAGGAGGGTCGGGGAGGAGGTGGAACGCTGCGAATGGAAAAGCGCCTGTGACCCGGCTGCGAGAAGGGTTCTCCTGGGAGGGCGAAACCCTCCCGGTCCCTCCCGTGGGCCGCCTGTTCGGACCTCAATACACGCCACACATCCCGTCAATGCTCACTTCTTCGATCACCAGCTCGGCCAGGATCTCCGGCGCGTCCTCGTCCACCGGGGGCGCTACCGCCACGTCAACCGCTTCGGTCTGTTCCATGATCTCGGCGCCCACTTCGAGCTCCTCCATGGCGGTGGGGGCAGCTTCCATACGGAACCTCCTTCGCTCGCGCGCCACACGGCACACGATGCCCGCGGGCGCTTCATCCAGTAAGGCTGCACTTGTGGTAGATCTGGGTAGTTTGCACTGTAGCAGAAACGCCGGCCGTTTGTCACCCCCTGACCGTGCAAACCCTTCCTGAACAACCGGTGAGAATGGTACCCTGTCCAACTAGACAGGGTGAGAGAAAAAATCTATAATCCAGGTTATACCCGGTCAACATTGGCAATCCTGATAGAAGGACGCGCGGCGTCGCGCACATGCGAGCGTGTTGGGCAATTCCCATCGCGGGAACGCTGCCAGGGTGGGGCGCCCTGGCGACAGGCAGGGCGAGCCCGCGCCTGAGCCTACCCGGCACATCGCCTGGCCAGGACGGCTACTATGCAGGTGTGTAAGTTTACGCTCCCGGAGATTATCGTCGGCTGCGGCGTGCTCGAGCAGGCGGGCAAGGCCGCGCGGCGACTTGGCGCCACCAGGGTGCTGGTGGTCAGTGACCCTGGCGTCATCGCCGCGGGCTGGCTCGAGCAGATGCTCCCGGCGATCGAGCAAGAGGGTCTCGATTTCGCCATCTGGACGGGTGTAACGCCGAACCCCAAGGACTACGAGGTCGAAGCGGGGGCCGCCTTCTACCTGGCGCAGCACTGCGACGCCCTGGTGGTCCTTGGCGGCGGCAGTTGCATTGATGCCGCCAAGGGCATCGCCGTGCTCAGCACCAACGGCGGCCGTATCCACGACTACGAGGGGATCGACCGCATCACCCGGCCCTTGCCGCCGCTGGTCGCCATTCCCACCACCGCCGGCACCGGCGCCGATGTTTCCCAGTTCGCGGTGATTACCGACACGCGCCGGCGCATCAAGATGACCCTGATCAGCAAGTCGCTGATCCCCGATATTTCCCTTACCGACCCGCTGTTGCTCACCACCAAGGACGCCTGGCTCACCGCCAGCACCGGCATGGACGCCCTGACCCACGGCATCGAGTCCTACGTTTCCCTCGCCGCGACCTTTCTCACCGAGGTACACTCCCTGCGCGCGATTTCCCTGGCCGTCGCCGGGCTGCGGCGCTCCGTCGCCAGCCAGTCCGATCTGGAGGCGAAGGAGATTATGGCCCGCAGCAGTCTCCACGCCGGCATGGCCTTCTCCAACGCCATTCTTGGCGCGACCCATGCCATGGCCCACCAGGTCGGCGGGTTG
Source organism: Chloroflexaceae bacterium (assembly GCA_026417815.1). Taxonomy (GTDB): domain Bacteria; phylum Chloroflexota; class Chloroflexia; order Chloroflexales; family Chloroflexaceae; genus JACAEO01. The sequence goes on from JAOACN010000696.1 coordinate 2,224, forward strand.
CTCGACCAGCCCCACGGCGAACTGAACGCCATTCTTCTGCCCACGGTGATGGAGTACAACCTGCCCGTCTGTCCCGAGCGGTATGCGACCATCGCCGAGGCCATGGGGTTGCCCGTCGCGGGCCTGGCGCCCATGGAGGCCGGGGCCATGGCCATCGAGGCCGTGCGCGCCCTGGTCGCCGACGTGGGTCTGACCAAGCGCCTGTCCGACCTGGGGGTGAAGGAGCGCGATCTGCCCACCCTGAGCGCCAATGCGATGCACGATGCCTGCATGGCCACCAACCCCCGCGAGGCGAGCGTCGAGGCGGTGATGGAGTTGTTTTACGCGGCAATGTGAGGTCACCGTATGGAAGATAGCGCGCGCGAGCATCTGCTGGCGAGCCTGATCGGCGTGAGCGCCTCTCGCCGCACCTACTACAGCGAATACCGCGAGAACGAACGCCGCCTCGACCGGGCGATCGCCTCGGTGGCGATGATCTCTGGCGCCCTGTGCAATACCACCAGCGGCGTCGCCTGCCTGGCCCGCGCAGTGGTCGAGGTGGCCCTGCAGCACTTCGATGCCTCGCTGGCCGTGCTGGTGCTCAACACCCCGGAGACGGCGCGCTGGGGCATGCGCCGCACTGCCCGCGGTATCGAGCCGCTCGACGCCAGCGCCGATCTGGCCGAGATGGAAGGCGCCATCAGCGAGGTGCTCGCCCAGCACAACCTGGTGATGCGCGAAGCCGGGGCCGGGATGCGGGTTCTCGGCGCGCCGATGTTGCTGAGCGACCACGTGGTCGGCGCGCTGGTGGTGACGCTGCACGCCGGGTTCGCCATGGACGAGCGCGAACTCTCGGTGCTGCGCACCCTGGCCAACCAGGCCGCCGTGGCGGTGGAGAATGCCCGCCTGTACGAAGAGAGCGAACGCCTGCGCGCGCAGGCCGTGGCGCTCTACGAAGACGCCCTGCGCCAGAAGACCGAACTGGAGGAGAAGAACCGTCAGCTCGCCAAGGCCCGCCACCGCCTCGCCGCCGCGCGCCAGAACGAGATCCTCAACAGCGAACGCGCCCGCATCGCCCGCGACCTGCACGACAGTGTCGCCCAGCACCTCATCAGCATCGGCATGAACCTGGAGTGGTGCCGGGTGCAGCTCGATCCGCAGTCGCCGGTCTACGAGCGGATCTGCAATGCCAAGGAGATGGCCCGCAGCGCCGTCACGCGCATGCGCGCGACGATTTTCCAGCTCTCACCGATCAAGGGGGCGCAGTCGAGCCTGGTGGCGGCCCTGCGGGAACTGGCGATTGATTTTGAGAAGACCACCAATTTGAGCGTGCAGTTGCATACGGCCGATGTGCCGCCGATGGTGAGCGTCCACCTTGCCAGCGGGCTGTACTACATTGCCCAGGAGGCGCTGTTCAACGCTTACAAGCACGCGCGCGCCCGGCAGATTACCATTAGCCTGCACTTCGATCCCGGCGCCGCGCGCCTGGTGATCGCCGATGATGGGGTGGGCATCGCCGAGGAGGCCCTGCACCCCGCCGCGCCCGAGCCTGGCGCGGCCCATTTCGGGCTGCGCAATATGCGCGAACGGGTCCAGGAACTGGGCGGCACGTTGACGATTCTCCGGCCTCCCCGTGGCGGAACCGAGGTGCGGGTGCTTGTCCCGCTTCAGGATCTGCCGGGGTAGTCAGGCCCCTGCTGCCCGGAGGGGCGCGGGGAAACCCGGTTTCCCTACCCTCTCTCGTCATGACCATTGTGCCTTCGAAATCATACACGCCCGGACCGGGAGGTACTTATGAGCAAGCCCATTCGGCTGATGATCGTGGACGACCACGCCATTGTGCGCCACGGTCTGCGCTCGATCCTCGAGTTGGAGCCGGGTATTATGGTGGTCGGCGAGGCTGGCGACGCGGTGACGGCGCTGGCCCTGATTGCCCAGGAGCATCCCGATGTGGTGCTCCTCGACCTCAGCCTCGGCGCCCAGGGGGTTGACGGTGGCCTCGAGTTGTGTCAGAGCATCTGCGCCGATTATCCGCAGACCAGCGTGATTGTGCTCACCACCTTTCTCGACGACCAGCTCGTGCTGCGCGCCATCCGCAGCGGCGCGCGGGGCTATGTGCTCAAAGACGTGGATGCCTTCGACCTGATCAAAAGCGTGCGCGCGGTCCATCGCGGCGAATCGGCCCTCGACACCCGCACCGCCTCGCTGGTGATGAAAAACCTCTCCAATCCCGGCGAACCGCAGGAGACCCTGCTCACCGAACGTGAACACCAGGTCATGCGCCTGCTCGCCTGCGGCCTTTCCAACCGTGAGATCGGCGAACAGATCGCCATCAGCGAAAGTACGGTAAAATTCCACCTGCGGAACATCATGCGCAAGCTGAACGTTCACCACCGGGCCGAGGTGGTCTACGTCGCCGGGAAACTGGGGTTGTTGTAGGTGCGTGTTCCTCACCCTCCCCCCGGCCCCCTCCCTCTCCACCGCAGGTGGAGAGGGAGGGGGTGCCGAGCACAGCGAGGCGGGGGAGGGGGAGGAACAGCCCCCAATGCCGGGGGGAGAGGCGCGGGGAAACCTGGCTTCGCCATGCCCCTGCCGTGAAGGGAGCAAATGTGATCGGAATCCTGATCGTCTCCCATAGCCCGGAAGTGGCCCATGGCGTGAAGGTTCTGGCCGCGCAGATGGCCAGGGGCCAGACGCCCATCGCCGCGGCGGGCGGCACCCACGACGGAGCGCTGGGCACCTCGGTGGATCTCATCGCCGCGGCGATCGAAGACCTGCGCGGCGTGGAGGGCATCCTGGCCCTGGTGGACCTGGGCAGCGCGGTGATGAGCACCGAGATGGCCCTCGAAGCGGCGGGGACGCCCTATCTGATCAGCGGGGCGCCACTGGTCGAAGGGGCCGTGCTGGCGGCGGTTGAGGCCAGTCGCCCGGACGCGGACCTGGCCGGCGTGGCCGCCGCGGCTGTCCGGGCCCTCGAAGCCAAGGGCGTGGATGGCCCCCTGC
>JAOACN010000706.1 GCA_026417815.1 Chloroflexaceae bacterium
GCGCGATAGTGGGCCTGGAGGGCGTCGCGGCGCCCCACGCGGGGAAGCAACCCATCCGGGCTCTCAAGGGATTCGGCGCTGCTGCGGCGCGCGGTCTCCTCGCGGAGCGGCGCCGGCCGGCCAAAGCGCCGACCGGTGAGCGCCAGGTAGGCGGCCAGCATCAGGGCGGTGTAGAGGATGGCCCACCCCCACGGGGTGCCGAGCAGCAGCCCGCGCAACGAGGGCTGGCTGATGAAGCCGTGGTGGTACTCGTCGAAGACCACCCGCGCGCCCGGTGGCGCGCGCCGGAGCATGTTCAGCACCATGGCGGCGTTGTCGCCCTCGCCCAGCCCGCTGTTGGTGAAGGGATGCAGCGCGGCGCTGGCAAAGACGTACCCGGCGCCATACGGCAAACCGAGCACCAGCGGTGCGGCGCTGGCGCCAACCAGGGGCACGGCGTCGGCGCGGGTGGTACGCAAAGCCGTCGTAGCTCCAGCAACCACGACGCGGGCCGGCGGTACGCCGAAGACCGGCTGGAGCACCGGCGCCGGTTCCAGCAACTGGTCCGGCGGCGGGGCGAAAAGTTCCAGGTCGAAGGCTCGCAACAACGGCGCCGCTCCTGCCAGTTGCCCGGGGCGGTCATCGGCGAGCACCAGGATGCCTCCAGCCTCAACCCATTCCGCCACCGCTGCGGCTTCGTCGAGGGTATAGCGTTCGCCGGGGCCGAGGACGATCAGCATGGCAGCCTCGGGGTCGGGCGCAAAGCGCTCAAGGTACTGCAACCGGCGCACATCGTAGCCAAGGGCGTCAATCCAGCGGTAGAGCGCCAGTGCGCCTTGCGGCCCGCTGGCGTGGCTGCTGGCCCCAACGCCCGGCACACTGACGGCCCGGCCCGGCCCCAGGGCGATAAACAGCGCCAGGGCGGCGAACACACCACCGAGGATGAGCGCATCACGCCGCATCGCTGGCATGCTCCCGCAATTCACCCACCCGGCGCGCGTACTCGGCATACCCCCGGGCATCGATCGGCGCCCCGCCGTACCAGACCCGGTCGGCGGTTTCCACGATCGGGGCAAGGCGTTCGTGCAGCGGAGGCTGGTCGCGCAGGCGAGCCAGATGCTCACGGTTGGTCTGGTGGGGTTCGTAGGGCAGGCGCCCCCGCTCATCGAGCCAGAGGAGCGCAGCCAGGGCCAGCACCCGCACGGCCTCGCGGTACTTACCCTGGCGAGCGAGTTCGTCGGCGCGATCGCGCGCCTCGGCCGCGGTGCGGGCGGTTGTGTCGGGCCTGGCTTCCAGACGGGTCTCCACCTGCAAGGTCCGGCGCAGGCCCCGCAGCCACAGCCCCAGCACGGCGATGACCAGGGCGCTGCCGGCAGCGAGCAGCGCCCAGCCGGCAACCGTGCCGGAAGGACCAGCCGCTTCGCCGATGGGTCCGGCCAGGCGCTCCAACAGGCGCGCCAGGCGCTCGAAGAACCACTCGAACGGGCCGGGTTCGCGCGGCTGCGGCTCGGCACGGGCGAAGGGCGGACGGGACAGGATCCCCTCCAGCCGTTCCAGAGCGTCGTCCGGCGGGGACGGACCGGCGCCTGACAGGGTGTCAATCAGGGCGCCGAGGCGGGCGGCGATCAGCGGCAGACGCGGCTCGGGGCGCGCCAGTTCCTCGGCCAGCCAGCGATTGTCCACCGGGGCGCTGCCGCCGTCGGGGAGCGCGACCGCGGTGGTGGCGATCAGACGCGGGGCGACCAGGTCCAGACTGATGCGATCGCCCCGTTCGGCGGCGGTGCGAGCCTCGCGCAGGGCCCGTTCGTAGGCCGACAGGCTGAGCGTGGCTTCCTGGGCGGCCACGGGCGCGGCCCACGTCGGCAAGAGTAGAACGGCCAACCCTGCGACACCATACAAGAATAACGCGACAATGCAGCGGTACGTGGTGATGGGGCGAGGGGGCATAGCAGTGGTCTTTGCCTTTGTGGAGGGGGAAAATCATTTCTGGCGGTTCCGGTTATCCAGAACCTTTCCAATTGTACCAAATGATGGTGACACGCATGCCCGCCATCCCCGCGGCGCCAACGGCGTTGCCACCGCCCGCCGGGCCGTCGCCACGCCGGCCAGATTGACAACCCGCCGCCACGGGCGTACCATTGCCTGCGACAACACCCGGCTCGCAGAAGGAGATCCCGGTGAACGAACAGCGAGACAGGCCACAATGGCGACTGGAGACCAGTCTGGTTCACGCCGGGGAGCGCGCTGCCGCCCCGCAGGCCGTGCCTACAACGACGCCGATTTACACCACCAGCACGTATCTCTACCCCACTCTGGCCGAGCTTGATGCCGCCTTCGCCAGCGGTTCGGGCTACCTCTACGTGCGCTACGGCAACCCCACCGTGGCCGCGCTGGAGAACGCCATCGCGGCCATTGAGGGCGCGCGGGGGGCGGTGGCCTATGCCTCGGGGATGGCCGCGCTGCACGCCGCCCTGCTCGCCGCGGCCACGCCCCGCGGCGAAACCGCGCCGCAGCCACGCGCCATTCTCGCCGCCCGCGACCTCTACGGGGCGACCACGGTGCTGCTGGAGGAAATGTTCGTGGCCCGCGGGGCAGTGGTGGCCTATGCGGACATGTGTGACCTCGACGCGGTCGAGGCGGCCCTGGCCGATCTCCGTCCAGAAGTGGTGCTGGTTGAGCAACTCTCGAACCCGCTGCTGCGCGTGGTGGATGTGGCTGGTCTGGCGGCGCGCTGCCGGGCCGTGGGGGCGCGACTGGTGGTTGACAACACCATCGCTACCCCGGTGCTGCAACGGCCGCTGAGCCTGGGCGCCGACATTGTGGTCCACAGCGCGACGAAATACCTATCGGGCCATGGCGACACGCTGGGCGGCGTGGCCGCGGCGCGCACTGCCCTGTTGCACGACACCCTGGCGCGGCAGGCGCGGCTCCTGGGCGCCTCGCCGGGGCCATTCGAGGCCCAGCAGGCGCTGCGCGGCCTGAAAACCCTGGCCCTGCGCTTCGAGCGGCAGTGCGCCAGCGCCGCACGTATCGCCACGTTCCTCGCGGCTCATCCCGCCGTGGTGCGGGTTTACTACCCCGGACTCGCCGAACATCCCCAGCACGCCCTCGCGGCAACGGCCTTCGGCGGGCGCTTCGGCGGCCTCGTCAGCTTTGAACTGGCCGGTGACACGGTAGCCTTGCATCGCTTTGTGGACGGGTTGCGCCTGTTCCTGCCGGCCACGACCCTGGGCGACATCTACAGCTTGGTGAGCGTGCCGGCCCTGGCCTCGCACCGCGAACTGGGGGCCGAGCGACGCGCCGAACGCGGCATCAGTGAGACGCTGGTGCGCCTCTCCATCGGCATCGAGGCGGTTGAGGACCTGATCGCGGACCTGGAGGCAGCGTTGGACCTGAGGTGAAAATAGGCGGGTAGCCGCAGCGCGCTGCGGCCGTACGGTACGGGGGCCGGTTTTCATCGCGGCGTTGTGCGCCAAGCGTATGACCGTCCGACCCGTAGGC
>JAOACN010000726.1 GCA_026417815.1 Chloroflexaceae bacterium
AGATGTGTATAAGAGACAGCACGAACTGCGCTACGCCCGTCCCGTTCCCTCGCAACCGCTCAGTGTGCGCGAGACCACCCTGGCGATCCCCACCTACGACCTGGCGCCGGCGCTGCGCCCCACCTCGCCCGATGATCCGATCTTTCCCTACGAACGTCTTGAGTTGAGCCAGATCGGCCCGCCCCGGCCCCGCGCCTACCGGGCCGTGGTGGTCGAAAATCGCTTCCTCAGCCTGACCTTTCTGCCGGAGCTGGGCGGGCGCTTGCTCCAGGCGGTGGATCGCGCCAGCGGACGGGCGATCTTCTACCAGAACCCGGTGATCAAGCCCGCGCCCTTTGGTCAACGGGGGTGGTGGCTAGGGGTCGGCGGGCTGGAATGGGCCGTACCCACCGAGGAGCACGGCTATCTGGAGCATCTCCCCTGGGACCTGACGGTGAGCCGCAGCCGCGACGCGGTAACGGTGCGAACCACGACCACCGAGCGGCAGCGGGGCTTCGCCGTGAGCGGTAGCGTCACCCTGCGCGCCGACGAGGCGCGCTTCGTGGCGCGCCTGGCGGCGCGCAACCCCTCCGCTACCGCCCAGCCGCTGCAGATGTGGACCAACGCCATGCTCAGTCCGGCGGGCGACAATCGGGTGGGGCCAGGCCTGCGCTTCGTGGCACCCACCGGGCAGATGATCGTCCACGCGACCAGCGACGCGGAGTTGCCCGGCCCCCGCGCGGGCATCGCCTGGCCGCGCCACAACGGGCGCGACCTGAGCGACCCCGCCACCTGGACGGGGTACCTGGGGGCCTTCACCCCCGAACCGCCGCCGTTTCTGGGGGTCTATGACATCAGCGCCGACAGCGGCGCGGTGGTGGCGCACGGCCCCGGCGTGGCTGGCGGCAAGATCTTCGGCTTTGGCCCGCGCAATGACCCCCGTCTGTACACCGACGACGACAGCAGCTACGTCGAACTCTGGAGCGGGGCCCAGGCCACCTTCTGGGACGATCCGCCCCTGGCCCCCGGCGCGACGCGCAGCATCGAGGGCGCCTGGTTGCCCCTGTGGGGGTTGGGCCGCCTGGTGACGGCCACGGCGGACGGCGCCCTGGGCCTCGCGCGGCGCGACGACGGCGGCCTGACCGTGACCCTGGCCACGCCGCGCATCGTTCCCCGCGCGACGGTGGCGGTGAGCCTCGAGGGGCGCGAGGTGTTCCGCAGCGCCCCGCTGACCCTGCGCCCCGACCTGCCCCTGGCCATCGAACTACCGCCGGGCGCAACGGGCCGGGTGCGCGTCGAGGCCGCCGGGGTACGCCTTGAGGGCCAGTAGAGCGACTTTCGTTTGTGAATTGTGCGCGGCGCATCGTTGAGCGCAGCACGGGTCCCGTCAGCGGTAGCGACGACCCGGCGGGCCGTCTCCGCGCCGGGTGGGGTGGATATGCTGACGGGCGACCGGGGCGCCCGCGCCAGGGCGGGCGGATAGGCGCGGGTCACTGGAACGCGCCCGTCGCGGCAACGATCACGTTCACGAGGCAGCCACGCACCATATGACACCATACCCCGCGACCGATTGCACGTAAATCGGGTATGGTATACTACCATCCGTGTCCCTCCCCAGAGGAGTCATTGATGAGTGAGCGTACAATATATCTGGATCACGCGGCCACGACCCCGCTCGATCCGCGCGTGCTGGAGGCGATGCTGCCCTACCTCACGGAGCACTACGGCAATCCATCGAGCATCCATCGCCTGGGGCGCGCGGCGTTGCAGGCTCTCGACGATGCTCGGGAACAGGTGGCCCTGGTGCTGGGTTGCTCGCGCCGTGAGGTGATCTTCACCGGCGGTGGAAGCGAGAGCATCAACCTGGCGATCAAGGGCGCGGCGCTGGCCCGGCGCGCCGCGGGCGCGCGGGCGCACCTGATCGTCAGCGCCATCGAGCACCACGCCGTCCTGCACGCCGCGGAATACCTCCACCAACAGCATGGCTTCGAGGTGACGCTCCTCCCTGTCGATGCGCGTGGTCTGGTTCGGCCCGACGATCTGCGGGCCGCGTTGCGACCCGACACGGCCCTGGTGTCGGTGATGTACGCCAACAACGAGATCGGCGCCATCCAGCCGATTGCCGATCTGGGGGCGATCTGCCGGGAAGCGGGCGTGCCCCTCCACACCGATGCGGTGCAGGCGGCGGGCGCGCTGCCGCTTGATGTCGAGGCGCTCAAGGTGGATTATCTGAGCCTCACCGCGCACAAGTTCTACGGACCTAAGGGCGTCGGCGCGCTCTACGCGCGGCGGGGCGCGCCGTTGCTGCCGCAGATCAACGGCGGCGCCCAGGAGCGCCGGCGCCGCGCCGGCACCGAGAACGTGGCCGGCATCGTCGGTCTGGCCGCGGCCCTGACCCTTGCCGAAGAACGGCGCCCCGTCGCCGCCGAGCGCCTGCGCGCCCTACGTGAGCGCCTGGTGGACGGAGTGCTCGCCGCCGTGCCGAATAGCTGGCTCAATGGCGACCGTGTCCAGCGTCTGCCCGGCAACGCCAACCTGGGCTTCGCCGGCATCGAGGGCGAAAGCCTGCTCCTGTTGCTCGATCAGGCGGGCATCTGCGCCAGCAGCGGCTCGGCCTGCACCAGCGGATCGCTCGAACCCTCCCACGTGCTGCTGGCCCTGGGCCTCTCTCCCGCGGCCGCCAATGGCTCGGTGCGCTTCTCGCTGGGCCACGGCATTACCGAGGCCGACATCACCTACGTGCTTGAGACGCTCCCGCCGCTGGT
>JAOACN010000055.1 GCA_026417815.1 Chloroflexaceae bacterium
GGGCATGCCACGAGCGCACGCGGACCGCCAGGGCGTACAGCCCGTACAGCAGCACCAGAATGGCGCTCAGGAGGGCCACCCGGTAATGGCCGAGGATGACCCCGGCGGTCGCCAGCGCCGCTAACCCGCCCGGGCGAACCAGCGCGCGCCAGCGCGCTCCGGGGGTCGTGGCGGTATCAAGAAGCAGGAACCAGGCCAGGCAGGTGACCGGGAGGATCGTCTGCCCGGCCAGTTGCGTGTAGCGGCCCCAGTTGACATAAAAAGCCGGGAACACGCTGACCAGCGCCACCAGCAAGGCCGATGAGAGGGCCACCCGGGGATCGGGGATCAGGCGCCGGGTGAGGAGAAACACGCCGGGAACGGCCAGCCCTCCGGCGATCTGTCCTACGACCACCACACTCGCCATCGCCGGCACGCCGCTGAGCCAGCTAAACCAGGCCGCGAAGCTGTGGAAGCCGTAGTGGTAGGTAAAGGTGGTCAACGGCGCGTAGGGCGACCAGGAGCGAAACAGGCCCTGCTTGTCGATCAGGAGCTGGACGATCACCGTATGGTGATACGAGTCGCCGAAAAGACCGGCGGGCAGGTCACGGATGGCGTACAGGCGCACGACCAGTCCGAGTGCCGTCAGGGCCATCAGGGTGATCAGTTCACTGTCGGGCCGGACGGAGAGGCGCGGGACGGGGCGCTTCAGATGCTGCCACAGGAGGATGGCGGCGCAGGCGCCCAGACACAGCCAGCACAGGGCGGCGTTCCAGGCCAATCCAAGCTGTTCGGCCAGAAGGAGCAGCAGGGGCGGCACGGCCCAACTGAGGCCAAGAGCGGCAGCGAAGCGTTCGGCGGGCGCGAGGCGCCCGGGCGCCAGCACCTGTAGCAGCGCCAGACCGGGCAGGAGCGACAGGGCCAGCGCGGCCAGGATGGCCAGCGGCGCGCCGATGACAACCCCCGGGAGCCATATCAGCAATCCAGGCGCGCCGACGAGCGCCGCGACAGGCGCCAGCAGGAGGCTCACTGTCCCCGCATGCTGTGCCGCTTCAGGAAACAGTGCGCGGTGGGCGCCGCGCGCGGGGCCGTATGGTTCGGAAGGTTGTAACATCTGGCGTGGTCGCTATGAGGCGCCGGGGCGCTGCGGACCGGACTGGAACCATCTCAGGGCGCGCTACTTCGTCCGCCCGTGCCAGGCACGAAGATGGTGTAAAGCACCCGGTACTCGGTGACGGCCCCTGGTTCGGGGGCCCCTTCCCCGGCAACGAAGAACAAACTGGTGTTCAGCAGCGCCACCGTGGCATCGTCGCCGATGTCGGCAGGGATGGGGTAGGGTACCCATGCGTCAGAAGCGCCATCGTACTGCCACACCGCCTGCGCCTGGTCGTCGAACACCAGGAGGGAGTTCAGCAGCGCGATCGTCTGCGGGCGGCCAATGGCCTGGGGCACCGGGGGGAGGAATTGCCAACGTGCCGTGTTGGCATCCACCTCGAGGCGCAGGCTGTCGCGTAATGGGCCGCTCGCAGCCTCCCCGCCGATCACGTACAAATGGTCGGACACGACCGAAGCCGAGGCGTACTGCCGCGCATCGGGAAGACCAGGACCTGATGACCACTCATCAAGCGCCGGGTCGTAGACGAACACATCCGCTGTCATCTGCCGGCCATCCCAGCCGCCGAGCAGGTACAGCTTCCCTTCCCACACGGCCAACCCGTAGCGGCTGCGGGGGGCGGGCAACGGCCTGAGGGCATACCAGCGCTGCTCGCGCGGGTCGTAGGCCTCAAGCTGATCGCTCACCGTACCATCGCTCCGTTCACCTCCGGGCACGTAGATGCGGCCGCGCAATTCGGCGGCCCGGATCGCGCTGACCGGGGTCAACTTATCGGCGAGCGAGACCCATAGCCGCGTCTGGGGATCGTAGCGATCCAGGGTCGGGAGCGCGCCAGGCTGGCCGGCGCCGCCGATGACGTACAGACGCCCTTCGGAGGCGCTGGCGAGCAGGGCGAAGCTCTGGCGCGGGTACGGAACCGGGGTGTGTTCCACCAGCCGATTGGCGGGCGTCGGTTCAACCGCGGCAACCGTTGGCAATGCCGCCGTGCCCGGTGAAGGGCGCAGGGTGTCCCGGATGAGCCATCCCACGATGGCGACGACCACCAGCGCGACCCCGACGACCAGCCAGACGAGTGGCCAGCGCCACGCGGATTGCTCTGGCGCCGGTTGTCCGGTGACCGGCGGCGCCGGAGGCTCTGCCGGCGCCGGCAGGGGCAACGCCGGGGAGTCGGTCTGAAAGAGAGGCGCTGCCACCCTGGCGCCAGACGAAACCTCATCGTCCGTCACGACGAGCGTTGGCGCCTCCGTCTCGCGCGCACCGGCTTCGACTGGTTCGGCAACACTGACGATCCCGTTGCGGATGGCGTACAGGGTAGCCTCGGTGCGCGACATCACACCGATCTTCCCGAAGATATTGCGCAGATGAACCTTGACGGTATTAATGCTGATATCGAGTTGATCGGCGATTTGCTGATTGGTTGCCCCCTGCGCGACAAGCCGCAGGATCTCACGTTCGCGTTCGCTGATCTGGACGTTGTTGGTCATGCCGGCCTGCCCTGGTTGATGTTGCGCCTGATCATAGCACGAGTGTAGGGGGCGGGCAAGTAGGGCCGATGCTGTACGGGTTCACACTTCGCCTGGGAGTGAGGGCATCTTGCCCTCGAACCCTGACGAGGGCGGGACGCCCTCGCTCCCAGGCTTTACTTGTTACCCCACATGTGAACACTTACCCGATGCCAATCCGTCTCCAGCGGTGGGGCGTGGGGTGGCTACACAGCTCGACAAGCGGTTCCGTTGGGGCTGGCCCACGCCGCCCTTACCCAGGGTTTGAGCAACCTCCGTCTCCCGCGCCGGGGTCTGGGGCGGCATAGCCGCCAGAATTATCGAAAAAATCGAAGTTGAGGGTTTGCCCCACGGACGTTGCACAAGCCCTGCTCGCTTACGAGAGGAGTCTCGTTGAACACCAAACCTGGTATGATGTAGACGGTTTTGCTCCATCCCAACCGCTCGCAGGTGGGGCAACTCTGTCCACATGCTCTAACAGATTGATGAAACGTATCATTACGGGGCTGTTTATCGTTCTGCTGGCGCAGGTGTTCTGGCCCCCGGGCATGGCGCGGGCCCAGAGCGGACTGGAAGTGGTGGCCGTACCGGCCTTCGATGGCAACTACCAGCCCGGCGCCTGGCTGCCGATCCACGTGTACCTGAAGAACACAGGCGCCGCGCGCGCGGTCAGTGTGGCCGTGCAGCTCCCGAATGCCTCCTTTCGCAATGTGCACCCCGTGGACCTTCCAGCGGGCGCGGAGAAGCGTATTGTGCTCTACGGCGCGATGGAGCAGGAAGTTCGCTCGGTGCGCCTCACGGTAGAGGCCGATGGCGCGGTGCTGGTCGCGAACGAGCTGCCGGTGCGCCCGCGGATCAACGAGCGACTCCTGGGGATCGTCGCCAGCGCCGACCTGCGCCTGTCGTTGCCGCGACGCCAGGATATGGCCGGCGAACCGTTTACGGTGGTCCGGCTCCCGGCGACCGATCTGCCCGACCGTATGGCGGGGTTAAGCAGCCTGGGGTTCCTGCTGCTCGCCGATGTGCCGACGGCGGAACTCAGCCCGGCGCAACGCCAGGCCCTGCTGGGCTGGGTCAGCGCCGGGGGGCACCTGATCATTGGTGGCGGCCCGACGGCAGCGCGGACGCTGGCGGGTCTTCCCCCCCAGCTCCAGCCGGCAACCCCCGGGGGCGCGGCCCGGGTGCCGGATGCGCCGCTGGCCTCCCTCGCTGGCGCGAGCGGTCCCGGCGCGCTGCCGGGCATTCGTCTGACGCCAGCGCCGACCGCGCGCGCGGCGCCTGAGGGCGATCCGCCGGCCTGGGTGCAGCAGACAGTGGGCGTAGGGATGGTCACCCAGCTCGCCTTCGATCCCGGAACGCCCGTCCTGGTCGCGTGGGAAGGCGCCCCGCGTTTCTGGGATCAGTTGCTGCGTTCCTTCATCCAGACCTCTACGCCGTTTGGCCCTGAGCCAGGGGTTGACGGGTACCAGGAAAACATCCTGGCAGGGGCGTTGACGGCCACGCCGACGATCTCCCTGCCCCCTACCCAGGTGATCTTCGCGCTTCTTGCCGTCTACGCCATTCTTGCGGGGCCGGGTCTGGCCCTGGCGCTGAAGCGTTTCGATGCCCAGGCGATGATGTGGCTGGCCGTGCCCGCCCTGGCGCTGCTCACCGGCGTGGTCGTATTCGGAATGGCGCTGGCGTTGCGCGCCGATCAGCGGGTGATCCATCAGATCAGCCTGGTGGAAGTTATTGGCGAGGGCCAGGCGCGCGCGCGCACCCTGACCGGCGTGCTGGCGCCTCAGGAGCAAACGTTCATCGCCGATCGCGACCCGGGGGCGCTTGTGCGCCCGCTGCGGGCCGCAGCCGGCCAGTATGGCGAGGTTGACGGGGTCAAGGGCGATCTGGCCCAGGAGAGCCCCACACTGAGCTTCCCGGTGGCTCCGTGGCGCATCCAGCGGGTGCTGGCGGAACAGCAGCTTGCGTTTCCAGGGGTCAGCGCCCGAATCAGCATCCAGAACGAACGTCTGGTTATTGAGATGGAGAACCGGAGCGACCGGACCCTCCACGAGGTCGTGGCCGCGTATGGCGAGTATGTGTTGCGCCTGGGCCGGCTCGATCCGGGAGCGCGGGTGATCCAGGTCTGGCCCGATACTCCTCCCGCGGATGTGCGCCGTGGCGAAACGCTCAGTTACCTGGTGTTGCGCGAGGAGTTAGAGGCGGGCCGCGGCCCTGGCCAGGCGCCCGACCGGGCCACCCTGGTCCGCGAGGCGCTGGTGAGCGCCGCGCTGAGCCGTGGCATCATCAGCGATGAAGGGCCGGTGGTGCTGGCGTGGCTGGAGCGTTCGCCGCTGCAGGTCGCGGTACGGGCCCCTGGCGCCGCCCGCCGCGAGATGACCCTGCTGGTGCTGCGTCCGGTGTTCACCGGGAGCGGCGCCGTGTCCGTCCCGCCGGGTTGGCTGCGCCCCGCCTTCATCACTGGCGAGCAGGCGCCCTGCGCCGGTATTGAAGGGCGTGGCGTTGCGGTTGTCGGTGATCCGTTCACCCTCGCGCTGCGGCTTCCACCGGGGATGGGGCCCTTGCGCGCCGAGGCGCTGACCTTGACCTTCGAAAGCACGGGACGCTGGCCCAACGCCGGGGTCGCCACGCTGCTGTACGATTGGGAGCGTCGCCGGTGGGTCGAACAGGATTTCGATGGCCCCGGCACGCTGCGGGTAGCCGACCCGGCCCCGTATCTGCGCGAAGGCCAGCTCCTGGCCCGGTTCGAGGGGCGAATAGGCGAGGCCCGCTGTGTATACGTGGATGCGACGCTCCGGGGCGTGATGCCGTGAGGGTCACAGGTGGGCGGAGGTGCGCCCCGCGGTCGAGCGGCGGGTGTGACGATGGCCCATAGGCCGATAAGCGAACTGGCTATGCGACGATGGGATCTCTCCATACCCGTGCTGTTCAAGGAGTTCAGGGTCTTCATGCGCGGCAGTCGCGCCGCGCTGATGCTGGCCCTGTATGTGGGCCTGGCAACCATCGCCGCGCGCCTCCTGACCGGCGCTGTGGTGGAACAACTCGACCGCGGCGCGCCGCTGCTCAGCGCCCAGATCGGGCAAGTGTTGTTCATGGGCCTCAGCCTGACGCTGCAAACCCTGACCGTGTTCCTCAGCCCTGCCGTCACCCTGAATGCGATCAGTCGCGAGTATGAGCGGGGCACCTTCGAGATGTTGCTGCTCACTCCGGTGCCGCCGTTGCAATTCGTCATCGGCAAACTGGCGACCGGACTGGCCTTTCTGCTGCTGTTGCAACTCGCGGCGGCGCCGGTGTTTGGGCTCGTGGCCCTCTTCGGCGGGGTCACGGCCCTGGATCTGGCGCGGGTTGCCGCGGTCCTGTTTGCGACCATGGTGACCGGCTGCATCTTCGGGCTGTTTTGTTCGGCGCTGACCCGCAGCACCTATGGCGCGGCGTTGCTCTGCTACGCTCTGCTGATCACCCTGATTGGCGGCTCGCTGTTCGCGGCCAGCGTCTGGTCGTTGATCAACGCGATGCGCGCGCCGCCGCCGGCGTTTGTTGCGCTGAATCCCCTCTCGGCCATGGGATCGGCGCTGGTCACGGCGCAACCGCCCGTGGTTTCCCTGGCCGGCGGCCTGCGCCCCCTGGCGTTGCTGATCCCTCTGACGCGGGGCGTGGCCAACCTGGGCGACCTCTCCGACGCGGTGCCGCTGTACCGGGCCACGGCGGTGCTGTATGCCGGGGTGAGCCTGCTGCTGCTCTGGGCAACCCTGCACCTGGCCCTGCCCCGCCGCCGCTGGCGCCTGACCACGGTTGACGCCGCTCTGGCCCTCCTGCTCCTCGGCGGCCTGGTGCTGGCCTACGGCTTTCGGGGGTGGTGGATGGCGGGCCTGGGTTTCGCGCCGGGTGG
This sequence comes from Chloroflexaceae bacterium, assembly GCA_026417815.1. GTDB lineage: Bacteria > Chloroflexota > Chloroflexia > Chloroflexales > Chloroflexaceae > JACAEO01. Next base: position 6,482 of record JAOACN010000055.1, read on the forward strand.
CGCCTGATGCGCAAGGTACATCGCTCAGGAGGTCCTCACCCTCTCCACCGCCGGTGGAGAGGGAGGGGGCCGGGGGGAGGGTGAGGACCCGACCTCCTCCACGGCAAAGATCGTCACCCCGTCGCGTGCATATACCTGCACAAAACCAGGACGACCGGCGAAGAGGCTGGCCTGAAGCGGCCCGCTGCCGTCCACCAGGTAGATATGGGTGATGCCCTCGGCGCGGATCAGGTCGAAGATTGCCTGTTCCTGGCCGGGCGCGTAGCCGATCACCGTGTCGGCCACGGCGTTGACGTGGGCGACGTACTCGGGCGGGCCGTAGACGTAGACCACCGGCGGCGCGCTGGTCCAGCGCCCGGCCAGTGGCAACAGCCACCAGCCGCCGTCGGCGCCGCGGCGGGCGTCGGGCAGCCAGGGAGCGGCGTTAACCAGGAAGCGCGCGTCTGGCGGGGTCTCCGCCGCGGCCCAGGCCAGGGCGGCCGGCTCGCCGGGGCGCACCAGCAGGGTGACGGGGTTGATCACCGAGCGGCTGTTGATCGCGCCCCAGAGGCCGAGGGCGAGCACTACGACGGCGGCGGCCGGCATCAGGAAGGGCCGCAGCCGCGGGCGCGCCGCCTCCAGCCAGCGCAACCCCAGGGCCGCGCCGCCGCCGATGAGCAGCGCCAGGGGCAGGAACAGGCTGATGACCAGCACATCGTTGGGCAGCAGCCAGAGGTAGGGAAGCGTGACCAGGGCCGGGTTCAGCAGCAGCAGGGCCGCGCCAGCGAGCGCCAGGAGCGGCATGCGGCGCAGCAAGCCGTTGATCAGCGCCACGGCCCCGGCGGCGGGCAGCGCGTAGCCCAGGAGCCAGGGGTTGGTCGCCAGCGCCAGCAAGCCGACCCAGATCAGCAGCGCGGCGCCGGCCCGTTCGCGCCGCCACAGGGCCAGCAGCGCGCCGCCGAGGGCCAGGGCGACCAGCAGCCGGTTAGGCGCGATCCACAGCAGGTTCTCGTTCAGGGCGTTGTAACTGCCGCCGCCGGCCAGTTCGCCCGCCGCCGCCGCGGGCACCAGGGCGCGGTTGATGATCAGCGCCAGCCAGGGAGCGGTCAGCGCGATTGCTCCGGCCACGGCCGCCAGGGCGCCAGGCAGGCGCGCCCGCAGCGCCGCCCAGGGTTGCCCGACGGCCCAGACCAGGCCGAGGGCCGCCAGGAGGGCCAGACCGAAGATCAGCATCCGGACGTGCCCCAGGTTCAGCCCGGCCAGGCAAAGGGCCACAACCAGCCACCACCCCCGCCCCCGGTGACGCAGCGCGGCGTTCCAGGCGATGGCCAGACCGGGTAACATCAGCAGTCCGGCCAGCTGGGTATAGCGCCCCCACGAGAGGTAGTAGGCCGGCATCAGCGACACCAGCCCGACGATCAGGGCCGCCACTGGCGCGGCCAGCGGACGGCGCCACAGGGCGAGGGCCAACCCGGCGCCCGTCAGCGCGTTCAGCGCGTTGAGGATCTGCCCGCTGAAGAGCAACGTCGGGAGAAGATCCATGCCGCTCAGCCGCAGCAGCGTGGCGATGGTCACGTGGTAGCCCCAGTGATAGGGCAGATCCCGCACCGGCAGGTAAGGTTCCAGCGACAGCGGGGCCGTGCCCGTCTCGGCGGCGATGCGAACGAGCAGCGCGTGGTGCACCGAATCGACCCAGGGCGGGAAGGCCAGCCCCTCGATCTGGGCGAAGCGGGTCCAGAGGGTCAGGGCGAAGAGGATGGCGGTGAGGGCATTGGCCCCGCGCAGGCCAGCGGGCGCTGGCGCAGGGTCAGGAGCTGCGCCCAGGTCGCGCCAGGCGCACACCAGGGTGGCGCCGGCGAGCAGCGCGGCGGTGAGCCAGAGGGCCGGCGCGCCGAGGGCCAGCCCCGCGACGTGGAGCCACTGGTAGGCCAGCGGAACCAGGCTGAGGCTCAGCGCCAGCCAGAGGCTCAGCCGCACCAGGATGGGATGCGACGGGGCCAGGCGCCGCTCGATGAGGTACCCCGGGGCGAGGAGCACGAGCGCCATCGCCACCGTCAGCCGCCCCACGGGCGCCGCCAGGCTGACGGGGATCACCCCGAGGGCGACGGCGAGGAGCAGGCGGCGACCGGGGGTGTTCCAGCGGGGCGCGCTAACGGTTGTCGGAGGGCTGGCCATCGTCACCAGGCGGCTGCGCGCGGCAGCGCCGCGCTTTCTTGACAAACATTGTACTACGAGCAAGTGTTCACACTTTTCCTGGGAGCGAGGGCCTCCAGCCCTCGTTGTGGCTCTTCGAGGGCGAGACGCCCTCGCTCCCAGGCTCTCCTTTTACCCCACGTGTG
>JAOACN010000078.1 GCA_026417815.1 Chloroflexaceae bacterium
GAGCAGCCCCCCGCGCTGTGATTGCTCTTGATTCTGGATGGGAGGATCTGGAGGAGGGTGGGGAAACCGGGTTTCCCCACGCCCCTGCCCGCCGGGACCGGTCGTAGCGCAACCCTCCGGGTTGCAACACCGGGCAAACCCGGTTTCCCCGCGCCCCTGCCGGCGGGGAGCGTTTGGAAGACGGTCTCCCCGCAACCCTCCAGCACAGTAATGTGGGCGTGAACCGTGTCCAATTTCTTATGGACGATCGCCACTACTACGTCGAAACCCCCGAGGTTGTGCCGATCAGCTATACGGTGGCCGGGGCCGCTTCCCGTTGTCTGGCGGCGACGGTTGACACGCTGCTGATCCTGCTCTTACAGATCGTCCTGGGCATGTTGGCCCTGTTTCTGGGCGCGCTGGAGCAGGTGAGCGCCGAGGCTGGCTCCATCGTGTTCGCCGTCTGGTCCCTCCTGGCCTTTGTCCTGGTCTGGGGCTACTACCTGTTCTTTGAATTACTCTGGTCCGGGCAGACACCCGGCAAGCGGCTGATCGGGCTGCGGGTGCTGCGCGAGGGTGGCCGGCCGATTGATTTTAGCGCCTCGGCCGTGCGTAATCTGGTGCGCGCGGTGGATTTTCTGCCCTTCGCGTATGGTCTGGGGGTTCTGGTGATGTTCGCCGACCGGCGGGCGCGGCGGCTGGGCGATCTGGCGGCCGGTACACTTGTGGTGCGCGAAGGGTTGCCGATCACCCTGGCCGATCTCACCCGCGGCGCGGCCCCGGTTACCCTTCCGCCGCGCGCCCCCGAGGCGCCGCCGACCCCCCTGGTGCCCAACCTGCACCTCCTCACTCCCGCCGACTATGCGCTCGCCGAGGACTTTCTGCGCCGCCGTGACCGGCTCGGCCCCGCTCCCCGCGCCGAACTTGCCGCCGACCTCGCCGCGACACTGCGCGCCCGTCTCGGTCTTGCCGCTACGGGCGACCCCGAGCGTTTCATTGAGCATCTGGTGCGTGAGTACCGGGTGATGTTGGATTCTTGATGTTGGATTGGGGATTGCAGGAGGGAACCGGGGCGAGGGGCGCCCTGGTTGCGGCCGGCGCAAGCCCGAGGGTTGCGCTAGGAGGGAGTATGCATCGTCTCCCGCCACTCCGGGTGCTCCGGCGTCCAGAGCTCCACATTGGGCAGCCGGCGGAACCAGGCCGCCTGGCGCCGGATGAAGGCGTGGGTGTCGAACTTCAGTCGCTCGATACAGGCTGCCAGGCTGGCTTTGCCCTCGAAGTAGGGGCGGAACTGGATGTACCCCAGGCTCGACATTGCCGGCAGGTTCCAGCCGTAGCCCGCGGCCAGCAACCCGGCCACCTCGTCAACAAGGCCGGCGGCGATCATGGCCTCAACCCGGGCGTCGGCGCGGGCGTAGAGTTCGTCGCGCGGGCGGGTGAGCCAGATGGTGCGGATCTGGTAGGGCGGCGGCTCGCGCCGCTGCTGCGCGGAGATCGGCTGGCCCGTCAGGGTATACACCTCCAGGGCGCGCACCACGCGCCGCACGTTGGTGGCGGGGATGCGCGCCGCAGCCACCGGGTCAACCGCGGCCAGACGGGCGTGGAGCGCCTCCGCGCCGCTTTCGGCAGCCTCGCGCTCCAGGGTCGCGCGCAGTTCGGGCTGCGGCGCGACGCGGGGGATCTGCCAGCCCTCAAGCACCGCCGCCAGATACTGGCCCGTGCCGCCCACCAGCAACGGCACGCGCCCGCGGGCCGTAATGGATGCAATCGCCGCCAGCGCCAGTTCCTGGTAGGTGGCCAGCGAGAACTCTTCGTCAGGATCGCGAATGTCAATCAGATGGTGCGGAACGGCCGCGCGCTCCTCCGGCGTGGGCTTCGCCGTGCCGATGTCCATTTTGCGGTAAATCTGTCGTGAGTCAGCCGAGACGATCTCGCCGCCAATGCGGCGCGCGAGCGCGATGGCCAGGGCCGTCTTGCCGACCGCAGTCGGCCCGACGATGGCGAGCAGGGGCGGCAGCGGGTTGGGCGGCGCGTTCTTCACGGAAACGTGTACCATTCAGTGCAGTGTAACTCCAGCGTGTTACACTGTACCATGAGACAGGTCTCACACGGGAGGATGGGGGAGGGCAACGTCCTTCCTGGAAAACCTGTCGACCTCCCTGTATGTGAGAGGGGTGGGGGGGGAAACCTGGTTTCCTCATACCCCTGCCTGTGGGAGCGTGCGGGAGGGCTTGCCCTGCTATGCTCCTCTCAGGGGAGGATGAACAGCGAGGATAGCGTGAGCCAATCCCTATCTCCGTTTCACCCGAATATGGAAGCCGCCGTGACCCTGCGCGCCCGGGACGGGCGCGAGGTGCGCGTGCGGCACATGCGTCGCGAAGACGCCGAGTTGCTCACGCGCATGTTCTACCGGCTTTCGCCGGAGACGCGCTACCGGCGCTTCTTCGTGCCGCTTAACGACGTGGATGAGGAGCGGGTGCGCCACGAGGCCGCTCGTCTGGCGACGATTGACCCCGAGCGGGAAACGGCCCTGATTGCCGTGGTAGACGAAGCAGGTCGCGAGGAGGCCGTTGCCGTGGCCCGCTTTGCCCGTCTGGTTGAACACGAGGCGACCTGCGAGGCCTCGATTGTCATCCGCGACGATTATCAGGGGGTGGGGATCGGTCGCCAACTCTTCGACCTCCTGGTGCAAACGGCCCTGGTTCGCGGCTTCCGCCACATGATCCTGCTTACCCACGCCGACAATGCCGGCATGATCGCCCTGGTCCAGGGTCTGGGCATGCCCTACGAGGGACGCTTCAGCTCTGGTCTGTACGAGATTGACCTGCAGTTGACCGATTTCGGCAAGGCGGTGTTTCCGTTCACCGCTCCTGAGGAGTCTCAGCACGGCTAACTCTACTTTGTCACTTTGCTGCTGGCGGGGCCGCAGGCCCCCGAAGATCTCCCCTTCCTGTGCGGCGCGACGAAGCCGCGCCAGGAAGGGGAAAGTTCGGAGGGGTTGCACCCCTCCGAACCTCCTCCTAGCAGAAGCCGCGGCAAGTGGACAAAATAGAGCTAAGAGCCTATCCAAATAACTCCTGCAGGAGGGTGGGGAAAGCCGGTTTCCCCACGCCCCTGCCGAACGATGAGGGTGGGCACGCCACCAACTATGCGCCGAATGTCTACGCTGCTACGCCTCGCCGGGGGGAGCGCGCTGGCCGTGGCCGGCGGCTTGCTCGGGGCGGCCTGGTACGTCAGCACCCGCGTCAGCCCCGAGCCGCGCCGCACCTACCACGATGCGTATTTCATGACCCCCTGGGAATTGGATCTGCCGTTCGAGGAGGTGCGCTTTGCAAGTGCCGATGGCCTGGGGCTGCGGGGATGGTGGCTGCCGCAGGAACACCCCCGCGGAGTGATCGTCGGCTGCCACGGCCACGCCGGGCGCAAGGACGAGTTGCTCGGCATCGGCTCGCGCTGCTGGCGCGCCGGCTACAGTGTACTGTTGTTCGACTTCCGCGGGCGCGGCGACTCCGACCCCTGGCCGCAAACCCTGGTAAGCCGGGAGGTGGACGACTTGCGCGCGGCGCTGGCGTTCGCCCGCGAGCGTGCCCCCGGTCTGCGTCTGGGGCTCATCGGCTATTCGATGGGCGCCGCTGTGGCCCTGCTCGCCGCGCCCGCCGAAGCGGACGTGGCGGCCGTCGTGGCCGATAGTTCGTTTACCTCAGGGCGCGACATCGTGGCCCACGCCCTGCGCCAGCAGGCGCGTCTGCCGGTCGAGGCGCTCCTGCGTGCGACCGACGAGGTAGTGTGGCGACGGCACGGCTACCGTTTCAGTCAGGCCCGCCCTATCGATGCCATCGGGCGCCTGGCGCCGCGCCCGGTGTTCATCATCCACGGCGCCGCCGATACGGTGACGCCCGTCGAGCATGCCCGGCGTCTCTACGCCGCTGCCGGCGAGCCACGCGACCTGTGGATCGTCGATGGTGTGGATCATTGCGGCGCCTACTTCGCCGACCGGCCGGAGTACTGCCGCCGTGTCGTGGGCTTTTTCGACCAGTACCTCGGCAGTATCGAGTCGTGATCTTCGATATTCTCACCCTCTTTCCCGGCATGTTTACCGGGCCGCTCACCGAGAGCATCCTCAAGCGGGCCCAGCAGGCCGGGCTGGTCCAGGTGCGCCTGCACAACATCCGCGATTGGGCCACCGACCGCCACCGCACCACCGACGACGCGCCCTACGGCGGCGGTCCGGGCATGGTGATGAAACCCGAACCTCTGGCCGCCTGCATCCGCGCCGTCCTTGCCCTGCCGCCCGAGGCCGACACGCCCCCTCCGGTTATCCTGCTGACGCCCGATGGCGAAGTCTTTACCCAGGCCATCGGGCAGGAACTGGCCGCCCAGCAGCGGTTGGCGCTGGTCTGCGGGCTTTTCGAGGGGATCGACGAGGGGGCGCGCGAGGCGCTGATCACTCGTGAGCTGAGCATCGGCGATTATGTGCTGACGGGCGGGGAACTCGCCGCCATGGTAGTGGTTGACGCCGTGGCCCGGCTCGTTCCCGGCGTGATCGACGCCGAGTCGGTGGCCGAAGAGAGCCACAGCGATGGCCTGCTCGAATACCCGCACTACACCCGCCCGGCGGTGTGGGAGGGCCGGCCCGTGCCTCCGGTGCTGGTTTCCGGACACCACGGCGAGGTGGCGAAGTGGCG
>JAOACN010000086.1 GCA_026417815.1 Chloroflexaceae bacterium
CGGCATGATTGACCTGGTCGTGCCGCGTAACGAACTGCGCGACGTGCTCGCCCGCCTGCTGCGCCACTACGACCGCCGGCGCCAGACCGAGCGCCTGCCGGCGAGCGAGGCGCCGGCCTATGCCAATGGGAGGCCCTGATGGAGCAGCAGCAAGTCGTAACGGCGAACCAGGAACAACTGACCGCCTGGGATCGGGTGCTCCGCGCCCGGCAGCCGCAGCGCCCCCATACGCTGGATTATGTCTTCGCGCTGTGCGAGGAGTTTGTCGAACTCCACGGCGATCGGCGCTTCGGCGATGATCCTGCCGTGGTCGGCGGCCTCGCCGCCTTTGGCGAGCGCACCGTGGTGGTGATCGGCCACCAGAAGGGCAGCGACACCCGCGAGAACATGCGCCGCAACTTTGGCATGCCCCACCCCGAGGGGTATCGCAAGGCCCTGCGGTTGATGCGCCACGCCGAGAAGTTCGGCCTGCCGCTGATCTGCTTCGTTGACACCCCGGGCGCCAACCCCAACAAGGAGTCGGAGGAGCGCGGCCAGGCCAACGCGATTGCCGAGTGCATCCAGGCGATGACCAACCTGCGCACACCGATCGTGGCGGCGGTGATCGGCGAGGGTGGCAGCGGCGGGGCGCTGGCGATCAGCGTGGGTGATCGCATTCTGATGCAGGAGAACGCGATCTACTCCGTGGCCTCGCCCGAGGCCGCAGCCTCGATCCTCTGGCGCGATGCCGCCCGGGCGCCCGATGCCGCCAGCGCCCTGAAGCTCACTGCCCAGGATCTCTACGCCCTGGAGATCATTGACGAGGTGGTGCCCGAACCGCCCGGCGGCGCGCACCTGAACCCCCAGGAGGCGATTACCACCCTCGGGAAGCGCATCCAGGCGCACCTCGATGAGTTGTGCGCCCTGGACCTGCCAACGCTGCTGGAGCGCCGCTATGCCAAGTATCGCGCGATGGGCCGCTATCAGGAACTCGCCGATGTGCTGCTGCGTTCGGTCAAACGGGGGTGATTGCTGAAGGCGCAAGTAAAGGCTTTTTCTGGGAGGGCCTCGCCCTCCCAGCCCCCCTTCCGGCAATCCAAAATCCAAAATCCAAAATCCAAAATCGCACTATCCTGGCTTCCACAGGGTAATCACCCCATCGCCCGAACTCGAGGCGAGCAAGGCGCCCGTCGGCGCAAAGGCCAGGCCCACTACGCCGCTGCTGTGCCCGGTGAGCACCTGCCGCAAGGCGCCGTCAACCGTCTGCCAGAGGCGGATCTCCCCGTCAATGCCGCCTGCCGCCGCCACCAGGCCCTCGGGATGAAGCGCAACCGTCCGCACGCTGCTCGCATGCCCCTGCAACCGGTGGCGTAGCGTTCCCGCCTCCAGGTCCCACAGCAACACCGGCCCCTCCCCGCTGGTGGAGAGGAGCAGCGTGCCGTCCCTGCTGTACGCCAGACCGATCACCCCGCCGCGATGGCCCTCCAGCAGGCTCTTTACCGTGCCGCGGGTCAGGTCATAGAGCCTGATGCGCCCGTCGCCACAACCCACGGCCAGGCTGTGCCCTCCCGGGCCGACCGCCAGGCTCAGGGCGCCTCCTTCGGGCACGATGCGTTCGAGCAGCGCCCCGTCGCTCGCCCGCCACAGGCACACCACCCGGTCGGCTCCAGTGGTGATCAGCATGTTCCCCGAGGGGCCAAAGACGACGCTACTGAAGTAGCCCCGGTTGCCCCCCACGGCGCGGAGCAGGCGTCCCGTGCGGATCTGCCACAGCCGGACAACCTCGCTGCCCCCGGTTGCGGCGACGAACTGGCCATCAGGGCTGAAGGCCACGCTGAGGACATTGCCGCCCTGTTCATCGAGCAGCGCCGTTTGCGCTCCGTCGGTCGTGCGCCAGAGCCGCACCGTGCCATCCCAGCCGCCCGAGGCCAGCAACCGGCCATCGGGCGACAGATCGAGACCCCAGACGGCGCCGCGATGGCCGTCGAGCCGGCGCAGGGGCCGGACCGTTCCCCCCTCCCAGTCAGGCGGGCGCTGCCCAACTACACCGCGCACCCACAGCGCCCGCCAGCGGGAGAGTTGGGCCTGGAGTTCGACGCGGAAGGCGACGCCGGAACGGTCACGCAGGAGCAGCGTGCCCTGGAGCCGGCCTCCATCGCTCAGGCGGCGCATGTCGGCGGTCACCTTGAAGCGGTACTGCTGGCCAGGGCGCAGACTGAGCGCCGGTTGCGCGGGCAAGGCCCAGCGGGGCGTTTCGATCTCCAGGCGCAGCAAGCGCCGGCCCGCGTTGGAGAGGACCACCCACTCGGCGCGCCGCTCGTCCAGGCCGAGGGTTCCGTAGTTGACCACGCGCCGGTCGGCCACCAGGCGCGGAGGCGCCGCGCCGAAGTCCGCCGGATCGAGCATGGCGAGGAGTTCATCGAGGGCGGCATCGGGATCGGTCGGGTTGCGGGTGACGATCGCGCGCATATCGGCAGCAAGCTTATTGCGCCCCCACAACTGCGTTACCTGGTCGGGAAGGGCGCCGTAGAGCCAGGTCACGGCCTGTTCCCAGTGGTTCTCGGCCCAGAGGGCCAGGGCGTGCTCATCGGGAATGGACGTGCCGTCGGGCGCCTGGAGGGGGGAACGTTTCGGTGGCGAGATCAGCCGCTCGAGGGCGGCAACCAGTTCCGCAGCGCTGGGCCGGTCCTCGGGGCGGAAGGCCAGGCCACGGGCGATCAGCGCCGCCACGTCGGGATGCAGGCTGGGATTGAGGCTCCGCACCGGCGGAAAGGGATTGATGGCCCCACGGAGAAAATCGGGCAACTCGGCGCGGGTCAGGGTGGGCTGGTGACCGGTAAGAATGGTGTGCAGCGTGGCCGCCAGCGCGTATACATCGCTGCGCGGCTCGGCCTGGCCGCGCCACTGCTCCGGGGGCGTGAAGCCGAGCGTGCCGGCAAGTTGCGTGTGCTGGGAGTTGAGATCGGGTTGCACGGGCGCTACCCGCGAGAGACCAAAGTCAATCAGCCAGACCCGCCCGGCGCTATCAATGATGATATTCGAGGGTTTCACATCGCGATGGAGCACCGGCTCGGGGCGCCGGCTGTGCATGTAGGCCAGGGCCGCGGCCACGTCGCGGACGATGGGCAGGGCGATTTCGGGGGGCAGGACGCCGTCGCGTTCGCGCACGATCTGGCTGAGGTCGCGGCCCTCGACGTACTTCATCACCAGCACACCCTGCTCGGGCAGATACTCGTAGATCTCGGGAATATTGGGATGGCCGGGGGTGTTGAGCGTTACCAGCAGTTCGGCCTCACGGGCGAAGTTGCGCGCGGCGAACTCGCGGGTACGGGCGCTCCAGGCCGGATTGGGGCTATGGCGCTTGGCGACGGCGAAGCGGTTCAACTGCCGGTCGTTGACCAGGTAGGCCTCGGCGAAACCGCCTTTGCCAATCGCCCGTTCCACGATGTAGCGGCCCTGCGGATCAATCGCCGCGCCGCGGGGCAACCCGGCCTGCGACGCGCCGGCCACGCCGGACCGCGTCGCCGCCGCCCCGTCCGTGGGCGACGTCACGGGGATGGTCGGCGCGACCCGCGCGCCACAGGCGTTGCAGAAGCGTGAGCCTGAAGGATTGGCATGCCCGCACGTCGGGCAGATTACAGCGGGAGGCGCCATAGGTTAGCCGGTTCCACGGACAAAGATGTTCGGCCAGGCCCGGAAGCGGGTGAAAAACGCCTCCCGGCTCACTTCGGCCCCATCCTCAACGATCACCCGATACACGGTGATGTCGCGCCCGCTGCGGGCCATGTCGCTCTGGCGCACGGTACCCCGCGGCAGGGTCGGGTCATCAACATAGACCGGCTCCGCCGGGGCACGCACCTCGTTGGTGATCAGCGGCCCCTCCAGTTGCACCTGCCGGGTGGGTGGCGCGCCATAGAGTTGCACCGTCAGCACCTGGTTCACGTCGTCCACTTCGGTCTGCATCAGCAGCCATGCTCCAGTATCATTAACGAACTTCAGGTCGGCGACCCCGGTGTAGATGGCCGCGTCGAGACCCTGACCATCACCGTAGGGTCCCAGTCCGAAGCGATCGTACCAGCTAATGTAAAAGGCGTGGGCGTGGCGCTCGGTAATCGGCAGCCCGGCCCAGAACCCGGCGCGGAACACGGTGGTGGAAACCTGGCAGACGCCGCCGCCCCATTCGAGTTGCGTGCGGTTGCCGATGATCGCGTAGCCCTCGACGAAGCCATTTTCGGCGTTGACCTCGCCAAGCTGGCGATTGAACGAAAACTCTTCGTCAGGGGCGATCAGGACCCCGTCCATACGGCGCGCCCCGGCCTTGATGTTGGTGATCCGGTAGGCGGCGGAGCCAGCGAAGCTGCTCTTCCCTTCGGCGATCAGTCCGGTGATGCCGAGGCTGTCGAGGTTCGCGGCGGTGATCCGGGGTTGCAACTCGTCCACCGGGAGGGTCAGGGTCCGGGTAAGGGGCGAGGGGCTGAGGAGCAACTGGTGCAGGGCCGTCGTGGTCTCCTCCTGTCGGAGGCGCCAGCCGGGCCGGCCCGGTTCAACGATCCGCAGCGCCCCATCGGCAAAGCGCAGGCGCGGCTCGGCGGTGCCGGTATCAACCTGCTGGGCCAGCCCCTCCACGGCGCGGGCAAGGCGCTCGGCATCCACCCGCAACTCCAGCCGGCCCGCAACGGGTTCGACGCGCAACAACTCCGCCAGGCGCTCCGGCTCCCAGAGCCAGACGCGCTCGTTATGGCGCATTTCAATCGGACTCTGGAGCAAGGCGACCGCCTGGCTCTGCGCGGCGACGAGGGCCTCATCGCCGATCGGCGGGTCAAGCCGGCGGGTTCGCACGGGCACCTCACGGGGCCGCAGGTCGCGCAGGGCCAGCAGCACGTCGTTCGCGGTCGCGTCCACCAGCACCTGCACCCCGGCGGCGCCGGGCGTGCCGACCACACGGGCAGTGGCGATGCTCAGGGCGGCATTCTCCGGCGGGCGCTCAATCAGCAGCGCCAGACCGAGCAGATAACTCTGCAAGGCCCGCTGGTCCACCACCAGGCGCGGGGTAACGTCGATACCGTAGCGCCAGAGTTGCCACAGTTCGCGCAGGCGGGTCAGCGGATCGCCGTGGCGCCCGGCGGTTACGGCGGCCCTGGCCACTGCCTCGGCATCGAAGCGCGCCCCCAGCTCGGCGAGCGAGGGCGTCCAGGTCTCGCTGGCGTAGGTCAGAGCGATGGGCTGCGACAGGAAGGGGCGGTAGCGCTCGGCGAGTTCGGCGCTGATCGTCTCGCGGGGCAACCCGGCGACGGGCTGCCCCTGGATCGACACGCCGGGAAGGGCCGTATCGGGGTAGACGAGGTCCAGGGTATAGGGA
>JAOACN010000089.1 GCA_026417815.1 Chloroflexaceae bacterium
GGCAACGCTGGCCGGGCAACTGGGCGGCGCTGCGGCGGGCGTTGCACCCGGCGGGCGTGGCCCGGTTGCTGGGGCCGGTGGCCCTGTGGAGCGCGCTAGCGCTGCTGGTGCTCTCGCCGTATCTGGCGCGCAACATGCGTCTGTTTGGCCAGCCGGTGTATTCGACGGAACGCTACGACGCCTGGGTGCTGGGCTACCTGGGTTCCAGCGGCGATGCCTGGGAGGAGATCTACCGGGTGTTCACCCCAGATTTGGGGGGGCCGGGTTTACCGGATCGGAGCTGGATCCTGCGCTGGGGCTTCGACAAGACCCTGGCCAAACTGGCGACCCAGGTCGAGGAGTTGCGCGATTATGTGATGCCGGTATGGCACGGGCTTCCCGCCGGAGCGGGCTGGCTGTTCAGCGACAACGAACGCAAGAACCTGGCTTCGGACCTGGGGGCCTGGCTGGCGTTGATCGGCGCGATCGGGGCGCTACGCTTCCGTCCGCGGCTGCTGGGGCTGCTGGTGAGCGCGTTCACGCCGTACACCATCTTTATGCTCACCTACTGGCGCACCGATGAGCACCGCTACTGGGTGATGCTCATCCCGTGGATGGCCCTGTTTGGGGCCTGGGCGCTGTGGGCCGGGTACGACAAACTGGCCGCTCTCGGTGATCGGCGCTGGGCGCCGCTGGGCCTGATCCTGGTGGTAGCGATCGTGAGCGGGGTAGTGGGCTTTTCGCGGCCCGACATCGCCAACAAAGTGCGCCAGGAGCCGCAGGTCTGGGCGCCGGATCTGGCGGCCTATGCCTGGCTGGAGGCGCACACCCCGGAAGGAACGGCAGTGATGACGCGCGTGCCCTGGCAGTTGAACTGGCACACCCGGCGACCGGCGGTGATGATCCCCAATACGCCCGACCGCGCGTTGTTGCTGTGGATCGCCCGCTACTATGGCGCGGAGTACCTGGTGCTGGAGAACCAGCAGCGGGTCAAGGGCGATGCCGGGCGGCTGCTGGCGCCGTTGATGGATCATAACAACCAGGTGGGCGATGTGGTCGAAGGCTTTGAGCTGGTGTACGCCAGCCCAACGCCGGATTTTCGGGCCTTTGTTTACCGCATCCCGGACCAGTAGGCGCGGTGCGGGTCGCCTCAGATATGCGTATTCTGATGCTGGCTACGTCGTTTCCCAAGTGGCCCGGCGAGACGACGGCGCCGTTTATCGAGGAAATCGCCGCGGGGGTCGCGGCGCGGGGGCACGCGGTGACGCTGCTGTTGCCGCACCATCCCGAGTTGCGCCGCGGGGCCGAGGTGCGCGGGGTACGCCTGCGCCGCTTCCATTATGCGCCGCACCCCGCGCTGAACATCTGGGGCTACGCCCAGTCGCTGCTCAGCGACACGCAGATCAAGGGCCGCACGCTGCTTGCGGCGCCGTTCGCGGTGAGCGCCTCCCTGGGGGCCGTGCTCTATGAACTATGGACGGCGCGGGCGGCAGGCCGGCCCTACGATCTGGTCCAGGCCCACTGGGTGCTGCCCAACGGCCCGCCGGCGGCCCTGGCCAGTCTGGGGATGCCGCTGGTGGTGAGCCTGCACGGCAGCGACATCTACCTGGCGGAGCGGCACTGGTCGCTCGCGCTCGCGGCGGCAGGGGCCTTTCGCGCCGCCACGGCGGTCACCGCCTGCAGCGGCGACCTGCGCGCCCGCGGCGTGCGCCTCGGCGCAGCGCCGGACCGCAGCCACGTGATCCCCTATGGCGTCAATACGCGGCAGTTTCGCCCAGACCCGGCGGTGCGGGCCGCTGTGCGGGGCGAACTCGGCCTGGGGCCGGAGGCGCCCCTGGTGCTCGGGTTGGGGCGCCTGGTGGCGAAGAAGGGCTTCAACGTGCTGCTCGACGCCTGGCCCGCCGTCCTGCGCGCCATACCCGACGCCACGCTGGTGATCGCGGGCTATGGCGATCAGCGCGAGCGCCTGGAACGGCAAGCCGCGGCCCTGGGCCTGGGGAGCAGCGCCCGGTTCATCGGGCGCCTGGAACGAGAGCGCGCCGCAGCCTATGTCGCCGCCGCCGACGTATTTGCCCTGCCCATCGTGCGCGAAGGGGTGGATGGGTTGCCCAACGTGCTGCTGGAGGCCATGGGCGCGGGGCGGGCAGTGGTCGCCTCGCGGGTTGCCGGCGTCCCGGATGTGGTCGAGGACGGCATCCACGGGCTGGTGGTGCCCGAACGTGATCCGGCGGCCCTGGCGGCGGCGATCATTCGGCTGCTGGCCGACCCGGACCTGGCGCGCCACCTGGGCGCGGCGGCGCGTGCGCGCGTCGAGCGCGAGTTGACATGGGAACGGACCGCCGAGCGATTCGAGGCCGTGTTTCGTCTGGCGGTGAGTACGGAACGGGTGGTAGCGGGGTGAAAAGTGTCCTCCCCCTCCGTCTCCACCACAGGTGGAGACGGAGGGGGGCAGGGGGGCTCTCAGGTGTAGGTTTTTTCGAGGGAGAAGAGGTTCTCGGCATTCCAATGCGCTTGCGATCCTCACCCCCCTGCCCCCCTCGCCACCTACGGTGGAGAGGGGAGAGT
>JAOACN010000118.1 GCA_026417815.1 Chloroflexaceae bacterium
AGATGTGTATAAGAGACAGGGTCAACATGGCGGGCATGATCCCGCTCATCTTTGCCCAGAGCATTATCATCTTCCCCGGCGTGGTGGCCTCCTGGTTCTACCGCCCCGGCGCCCCCGGCTTTGGGAACGCGGTGGCCGGCTTCTTCTACAATACGTTCAATCCAACCGGTCAGGGCGGCGGGATCGTCTACATCACCCTGCTGTTCTTGCTGACCGTCGGCTTTACCTATTTTTACACCCTGGTCCTGTTCCAGCAGCAGGACATCCCGGAGACCCTGCAGCGCAACGGGGGCTTCATTCCGGGCATCCGCCCCGGCAAGAACACCGAGCAGTACCTGATGCGGGTGCTGAACCGCATTACCCTCGCCGGGGCGCTCTTTCTGGGGGTGATTGCGGTGCTGCCCTTCATTACCCAATCAATCACCGGGCTGCAGATCGGCCTGGGAAGCACCGCGCTGCTGATCGTCGTGGGCGTTGCAGTTGATACGATGCGCCAGCTCGAGGCGCAACTGGTGATGCGCGATTACGAAGGCTTTCTCAGCCGCTGACGCGGGCCGCCACACAGACGGCGCGTTTGTGGTATCATCCCAGCGTAGCGTGGCTCGTGGGCGATCCACGCTACCTGGCTTCGCTCCACTGGTCGATATCCGTTCGCATGCCGGCATGCAGCGAAGCGTGCAGGGCAAGGTGAAGAGGGCGCCGCTATGACCATCAACGTGATACTGCTGGGGCCCCCAGGGGCAGGGAAGGGTACACAGGCGAAGACGCTTGCCGAGCGCACGGGGCTGACCCACGTTGCCAGCGGCGACCTCTTTCGAGCGGCGCTGCGCGAAGGCACCGAACTTGGTATGCTCGCCAAGTCGTATATGGACCGGGGGGAACTGGTGCCGGACGAGGTGGTCATCCGCATGATTCTCGAGCGTGTGGCCCAGCCGGATTGCGCCACAGGGGTGATCTTTGATGGCTTCCCCCGCACAAAGGAGCAGGCCGTGGCCCTCCAGGAATCGCTGGCGGGGCAGAACGGCAAGATCGATGCCGTGCTCTACCTGCGTGTGCCCAACGATGTGCTGCTGCGACGGATCGCCGGGCGGCAAACTTGCAAAGTTTGCGGCGCCACGTATAATATATACTATTTCCCGTCCCACAGGCCGGGAATTTGTGATGCATGCGGCGGTAAACTCTACCAGCGGAGCGATGACTCGCTGGAAACCGCCCAGCATCGCCTGGACGTGTACTTCGCGCAGACCATGCCGTTGATTGAGCACTATCAACAGCAGGGGCTGCTGCACGAGATAGACGGACAGCAGGATATTGCATGGGTTACCGATGCGATGCTGAAGGCTCTGGGGCCCTTCCTGGAGCCATCGGCACAGCCGAAGGAGTGATATGTCGAAAAAGAAGGATGTGATCGAGATGGAGGGCACCATCACCGAGCCATTGCCCAATGCGATGTTTCGGGTTGAACTGGAAAATGGCCACGAGGTGCTGGCCCACATCTCAGGCAAGATGCGCATGAACTATATTCGTATTTTGAAGGGTGATCGGGTGCTGGTCGAACTTTCACCTTACGATCTAACCCGTGGGCGCATCACGTACCGGTATAAATAACTTCTTTATCGCGAGGGACGGCAGGCGAAGCGCAGATTGTTTCGGCGGCAGATATGTCGCCGCGGGGAGGCTGTGGTGAAAGTACGAGCGTCAGTCAAGCCCCGCTGCGAGTATTGCAAGGTGATTAAACGCAAGGGTGTGATCCGCGTGATCTGCTCGCGCACACCGAAGCATAAGCAGCGCCAGGGGTAAGGTTCGGATCGTCTGGCGGCAAGGGCCGCGAGCAGGTTAGAGTTACGAGGAAGTGCATGGCACGTATCGCCGGGGTTGATATTCCCCGCAACAAGAAGGTCGGGATCGCCATTACCTATATCTATGGGATCGGTCGCTCGAATGGGGCCGAGGTGTTGCGGAAGGCCCAGGTCAATCCCGACTCCCGGGTGCGCGATCTGACCGAAGAGGAGGTCGCCCGCATCCGCGAGGTGGTTGATCGCGAGTACCGCGTCGAGGGCGATCTGCGCCGCGAGGTGCAGTTGAACATCAAGCGGCTGATGGACATCGGGTGCTACCGTGGCCTGCGCCACCGGCGCGGTATGCCCGTGCGCGGCCAGCGCACCCGCACCAATGCACGGACCCGGCGTGGCCGGCGCGGCCAGGCAATCGGGATCAAGAAGAAGACCAGGAAGTAGGCGTAGCCACCGGTACGGCTGCCCCTGGCCGCCGGGCGCGAGCGTTCCCGCGCTCGCGTGTCGTTTCTCGCACTGGCTGGTAGCAACCACGCGCACAGGTGGGCGAGGCGTTGCCTGCCTGTGCCAACTGTGTGTCAAGGAGCATAGCATGCCCCCAAAGGGACAGAAAGCAGGCGCCGCGGCCAGTCGGCAGCGCGGTAAGCGCCGTGAGCGCAAGAATGTGCCGCGTGGCCAGGCCCATATTCTGAGCAGCTTTAATAATACGATCGTGACGATTACCGACCCGCAGGGCGCGGTGATCTGCTGGGCCAGCGCCGGCCAGAGCGGCTTCAAAGGCTCGCGAAAGAGCACCCCGTATGCCGCGCAGGTCACGGCCGACGCGGCGGCCCGCAAGGCAATGGAAAATGGGATGCGCTCGCTCGAGGTCTTCGTCAAAGGACCTGGTTCGGGCCGTGAGGCGGCGATTCGCTCCCTGCAAGCCGCCGGTTTGCAGGTGACGGCGATTACCGATGTGACACCCATCCCCCATAACGGATGCCGCCCGCCCAAGCGTCGCCGTGTTTAGCGCCTGTCCGCTCGGGCGGGAGCGCGGGGAAAGGTGGTTTCCCCACCTCCTCCAATCGGCGGTCGGACCCTTGACGAAGGTGTCTGGACAGGCTCGTAACAGGGCGGGTGAGGCGCCCGGCGGCTGCGCTGGTGCGATACGATGACCGTAGATGGTACCGCGGGGTGAGGGCGCATCCCGGGCGTGTCACGTGGACGGGTTATGGGTCCGTCTTGCCACACCGTACTGCGCTGGCGCCCTGGCGCCCCCTACGGTGGTAGAGCGCCCATCATATCGCGTGTTGTGATCAGGCGGGTCTCCGGTCAGCATGCCGGAGCAATCCGCGCTATGGGAGGCATAGAGAGCATATGGCGCGTTATACGGGCCCCGTTGGCAAAGTGAGCCGGCGCCTTGGCATTGGCATCACTGAGAAGGGCCAACGCATCCTGGCCAAGCGACCCTTCCCGCCCGGACAGCACGGTCCGGCGGCAAAGCGGCGCCAGGTTTCCGATTACGGCCTGCAGTTGCAGGAAAAGCAGAAGGCGAAGTACATGTACGGGGTGCTCGAACGGCAGTTTCGCCGGACCTTCGAGCAGGCCGCGCGCCGCAGCGGGGTGACCGGTGAGTATTTGCTGAGTCTCCTGGAGCGACGCCTTGACAACGTGGTCTACCGGCTGGGCTTTGCCACTACCCGGGCCCAGGCCCGGCAACTGGTGAACCACGGCCATATTGTGGTTGATGGCCGGAAGACGAATATCCCCTCGTTTACCGTCAAGGTTGGTCAGGTTATCGCCGTGCGACCGGAGAGCCGCCGCCGCACCTACTTCAAGAATCTGGTGGATAGCGGCGCGCTGAACAAACATCGCGCCCCCGACTGGCTGCATCTTGATGCAGCGAACCTCTCCGGCAAGGTGGTGGCCCTGCCCCGCCGTGAAGATGCCGAGGCCGGCATTAATGAACAGTTGATTGTTGAGTTCTACAGTCGTTAGCCATGGTTTACACCTGCGTTCCCGTTGGGAGGGGCGCGGGGAGGCCCCGGCTCCCCGCAACCGCCTTCTTGTTCGCCCGCGAAGGGCGCCCTCAGGGCGTGTCCGCCCCGAAGGGTAGAACAACCGGATCGCAGAGGGGCCAGCCCTCCGCGAACGTACGTGTTCACACTTCTCCTGGGAGCGAGGGCATCTTGCCCTCGAATCCTGACGAGGGCGGGACGCCCTCGCTCCCTGGTCTGCGGGATTACCCCAACCCTGAACACGTACCCGCGAACGTGGACCCAACGGGCCGCGCAGGGAAACGATGACGTATGCATGCGGCCGGGCACGGGTATCGGGCGACACGACGCACCTATGCGCCAATGTCCCCCCGTCCGGCTGGCTGCTGTGTTGGATACAGGTAAGGAGGCGTGCCATGCTGGACATCGCCATGCCCAAAATAGAGGTGGTGGAGTCCGCAGACAATTATGGGCGCTTCAAGATCGAGCCGCTCGACCCCGGATACGGGCACACGCTGGGCAATGCGCTGCGGCGCGTGTTACTTTCGGCCATTCCGGGATCGGCGATCACCAAGATCAGAATTGATGGTGCGTTTCACGACTTTGCCACTATTAAAGGCATGCGTGAAGATGTTACTGAGCTGGTGCTGAACATTAAAGGGGTACGGGTACGTTCCACCGCGACCGAGCCAGTTACCGCCGTGCTGAGTAAACGCGGCCCCGGACTGGTGACCGCGGCGGACATCGATCTGCCCCCGGAATGTGAGGTGGTGAACCCGCGCCATTACCTCTGCACCCTCGACACCGACGATGCACGGCTCGAGCTTGAATTGACCATCGAACGGGGACGCGGGTACCTCGCGGCCGATGAGCGCCCGATGCTGCCCCTGGGCGAGATCCCCGTGGATGCCATGTTTACCCCCGTGCCCCGGGTGAACTATCTGGTCGAGAATACCCGCATCGGCCAGGCGACGGACTTCGATCGCCTGCTGATCGAGGTCTGGACCGATGGAACCTTGAAACCGGGGGACGCCCTGGGCCAGGCCGCGCAGGTGCTGGTGCAGTACAGCCAGACGATTGCCGACTTCAATCGCCTGGCCGTTGAACCTGAGGCGCCTCCCGCGCCGAATGGGTTGACCATCCCGGCCGATGTGTACGATACGCCGATCGAAGAACTGGATCTCTCGACGCGCACCTACAACTGCCTGAAGCGCGCGGATATTACCCGCGTCGGCCAGGTGCTGCAGATGGACGAAAAGGCCCTGCTCTCCGTGCGCAACCTGGGACAGAAGTCCATGGAGGAGATCCGTGATAAGCTGAACGAGCGTGGTTTCATCCCACGCCCGACGATCGTCGCCGGTGAGTGAGGTTCCCTCCCACAGGCAGGGGCGCGGGGCGCCGCGAGTTCCGCCCCGGACCGGCGGGCAGGGGCGCGGGGAAGCCTGGTTTCCCCACTCATCCCTGACCGGCCTTGTTCACGCCAGTGAGCGGCTTCGCTGACATGGACACCTAAAGTGAGGATATAGAATGCGACACCGACATGCTGGTAAGTTGCTGGGGCGCTCGTATGAGCACCGTAAGGCGCTGTACCGCAACTTGATGATTGCGCTGATCGAGCATCGTAAGATCACGACGACCGTGGCCAAGGCCAGGGCGGTGCAGCCAGAGATGGAGCGGCTGATTACAATCGCCCGCGAGGATACGCCGCACGCCCGGCGGATGGCCCTCTCGAAGCTGGCCAGTAAAGATGCCATGCGCAAACTCTTCACCTTCGCGCCGCAGGACTACGGTGGCCGCAATGGTGGCTATACCCGCATTACGAGACTCGGTCCGCGCCGAGGCGACGGCGCCGAGATGGCGATTATTGAACTGGTCTAGTGCGCAACATTGCACTGCTGCTGGCCTACGATGGCGCCGATTTCGTCGGTTCGCAGTTCCAAAACCAGGGCCGTTCGGTGCAGGGCGCGCTGGAAGGGGCGTGGGAGGAACTGACCCGGGAGCGCCGACGCTTCACGCTGGCGGGGCGCACCGACGCGGGTGTGCACGCGCACGGCCAGGTGGCCAATGTCCGCAGTGAGACGCGCCACGCGCTGGCGACGCTCATGCGCGGAATGAACGCCCTGTTGCCCGATGATGTGCGCGTGCTGGCGGCGCGCGAGGTGAGCGCTGAGTTCCATGCCCGCCGCAGCGCCGTGCGGCGCGACTATCGTTACCTGATTGACAACAGCCCGGCGCCGCTGCCGACCCTGCGCCACCTGGCACTCCATGTGGAACAACCGCTTGATGTGCCGGCGATGACCGAGGCCCTGACACTGCTCGAAGGGACCCACGACTTCGCCGCTTTCACTGCGCCTTCGGCGGAACAGAAGAGTACCGTGCGCACCGTGTATCAGGCGCGCCTGGGCGAGGTAGAAATCTTCGGGCGCGCACTGATCGCCGTGGACCTGGCGGCGAACGCCTTTCTGCAGCATATGGTGCGCGTGATCGTCGGGACGGTGCTGCAGGTCGGGCGGGGCCGGATGCGTGTGACGGAGTTTCGGCAGGTGTTGGAAGGGCGCGAGCGGAAAGCCGCAGGGCCAACCGCGGCGCCCCACGGGTTGACCCTGGTATCGGTAAGCTACCCGCCAACCCTGCTCCGGTGGGAAGACGATCAAACCGGGTCAGGCGCCTGACGCCGGAGAGGGTCACGGAGGGCCCGGCGCGCCGGGCCGCCGCAGGTGGGAGGGTCTGGGAGGGCTACGCCCTCGCAGGAGAAACCCATTTCACACCCGTGGTGTAACGAGAAGACAAGGATAAAGCACGGTGAAAACCTATCATCAAAGACCTGCTGAAGTGCAGCGCGACTGGTATGTGGTTGATGCCACCGACCAGGTGCTGGGGCGCCTGGCGACCCAGATTGCCACCCTGCTCCGTGGGAAGCATAAGCCGACGTACACCCCCTCGATTGACGGCGGTGACTTTGTAATCGTGATCAACTGCGAGAAGATCAGGATCACGGGGAAGAAGGCCGATCAAAAAATCTATTACCGACACACCGGCTACCCGGGCGGTTTGAAGGCCACTCCCTACAAAATGATGCTGGCCAAACATCCCGATCGCATTTTACGTAACGCAGTAAAGGGCATGTTGCCCAAGAACCGTATGGGCCGCCATCTGTTGACCAAGCTGCGCATCTACGCCGGGCCGCGCCACCCCCACGCCGCACAGCAGCCGAAGGTCTGGTCGCCGCGCTGAGGTGCACGTAGGCCCCACACAGGAGGGTTTGAGAGGGCTTTGCCCTCCCAGGAACGTCGTTTGTTGTCACGTCATTGTGCGGCGAAGCCGCATAGGGGGCCAGGAAACTGTCTGGAGAAGCAGGTTATCCGATTTCTTGCTGCGAGGGCGCAACTCTCCCAGACTCGCCCCTCAGGCAGGGGCGTGGGGAAACCTGGCTTCCCCGCCTTCCCGCAGGGGTCATTCGGACAGACTCGCAGTGGTGCGTCCGGCATATTTACACGAAAGGGCTGGGAGGGGGGTTCCTGGGAGGGCAAAGCCCTCCCGGACCCTCCCGTTCGATAATTGCCGGATGCACCGCTAAGGATAAGCAGGAGATAGGTGACGATGGAAGCAAAACGCTACTACCAGGGCACCGGGCGCCGCAAGACCGCGGTTGCGCGGGTGCGCCTGTTCCCCGGCAGCGGGGAGTTCGTGGTGAATGGTAAAAAGCCCGAGGAGTATTTTGGCCCGCGTGAACTGCTGCAACGCGAGATCTGGATGCCACTCCAGTTGACCGGCAATACGGCCAACTTTAACGTGCTGGTCAAGGTACGCGGCGGCGGGGTCCACGGTCAGGCCGGGGCCGTGCGCCACGGTGTGGCGCGAGCTTTGCTCGACCTCGATCCCGACCTGCGCCCGACGTTGAAGAAGGCGGGCCTGCTCACCCGTGATCCGCGGGTGAAGGAGCGCAAGAAGGCCGGGCTCAAGCGAGCGCGCAAGGCGCCACAGTACACCAAGCGGTAACACATCCTCGAGACAGGGCTGATGCAATCTCCTGGGGGCAGGCCCCAGACGCCAGGTTCTGGTTGTGGCGGCGTAGCCGCCGCGAATCCGCGCCGGAGGCGGAAGGTTGCATCAGCCCCGGGCCTCGAAAAAAACCCCGTTGAAGCGCAAAAGGCGCCGTGCTACAATGGGCCGACAAAGTGTACGCAGGGAATGCCATGCGCGTGATCACGGGGAGAGCCAAAGGGCACAAACTCAAGGCGCCAAAGGGCCTCGGCACGCGCCCGATGCTTGACCGGGTGAAGGAGTCGCTCTTCTCGGTGCTGGAGGGCTACGGACCGATCCGCGGGCGGGTGCTCGACTTGTACGCTGGAACGGGCGCCCTGGGCATCGAGTTTCTCTCCCGCGGGGCCGAGCATGCCGATTTCGTCGAGCAACGGCCCCATGTTTGCGCGATTATCCGGGATAACCTGACCCACACCAGGCTCGCAGCGTATGGCCGGGTCCATCAGATGCCGGTGGACCGCTTTCTGCATCAGCAGCGCGGAACGGGCAGCTACGATTATATTATGATGGACCCGCCCTACGCTGATCCAGAGATCGAACGGACAATCACGACCATTCTGGAGAACGGCCTTGGCCACGAGGGGAGCCTGTTGATCGTTGGCCATTCGCCCCGGGTGAGCCTGGCCGATACCTATCCGGGGGCCGTGCGGATCAAGTATCGCCGCCTCGGCGACTCATGCTTTTCGATCTATCGTCTCGGTTCGGACACAGCGAGTGATGAGCCTGACGCCTGAGGAGCACGTGAGGGGCCGTCGCTGATGAGCACGCGCATCGCCGTCTATCCGGGTAGTTTCGATCCGGTCACCTATGCCCATCTGGACGTTGCGGCCCGCGCGACGCGTCTGTTCGACCGGGTGGTGATGGGGGTCTTCGACCGGCCGCAGAAGAACCTGCTCTTCAGTACCGAGGAGCGGCTGGCCCTGCTCCGCACGGCCATCGCCAATGTACCGCGAGTCGAGGCGGTCAGTTACAATGCGCTCACCGTTGATTTTGCCCGCTCTATGGGTGCGGTGGCCCTCATCCGTGGCTTACGCACCGTGAGCGACTTTGAAGTCGAATACAACATGGCCCAGTTGAACCAGACCCTCGATCCCGAGATTGAGGTCGTGGTGCTGATGGCCAGCCGGCGTTACGCCCATATCAGTTCCAGCGCGGTCCGAGAGATCGCCGGGATGGGGCGCGATCCGGTAGACTTTGTGCCGCCGCACATCGTGGCGGCGCTGCGGCAAAAGTTCGCGCAAAGGGGGTGAGCGCCATCGAGCTTGATGATTTGATTGATGAACTGGAAGACGTGCTCGCGGAAGGACGGCGGGTGCCATTCAGCGGCCGGCTTCTGGTAGATGAAGAGCGGATCCTCGATATTATCGATCGGATGCGGGTCGCCATCCCTGAGGAGCACAAGCGGGCGCGGCGCATCGTGCAGGAGCAGGAACGGCTGATCGCCGAAGCGCAGGCACGGGTGCAGCAGGTGCTCGAGGAACGCGGGTTGCTGGAGGCGGTCGAGGCGGAACGGGCGCGGCTCCTGCAACAGGCCGAGCAGGAAGCCGCCATGGTGCGCGCCGGGGCCGATGATTACGCTCGCCAGGTGCTCGAAGAACTCGATGCCCGCCTGGCCAAACTGGTCACCAGTGTGCGTAATGGGTTGCACGAACTCGGCGCCCGCGGTCCGTCTGGCAAGGGCGAACGAGCGACCTAGGGCGACACCTTCCCTGTCGCCACATTGCCCGCGATGACCTTTTCCATGAAAAGGTTCATTCTACACGTGCCTTGACAGTGCGCGCCCGTTTCGCCTATAATGTAGCGTTTGCAGCATAGAACTGCAACACGACGAACCTGTCTCAAAACGCCCCCTGCCGGAGGAAAGGGTCGGGGAAGTATAGAGCTCTCCCACCAAAAGACCGGTGCATCTCGTTCTTGCGCGCGCTCACGGGGTTTTGAGATAGTTTCTCACATACACATCCATGACGGATCTAAAGTTTAACGTCGCGCAGTTGCTCCGGGAAGAGATTGGCGCGCGCCGCGAACTGACGTTCACGGAAGCCGAACTGCCCCTCGATGAAACGTTGACACTGCGCAATATCAGCGGAACGGTGCGCTTTACTCGCACGGCCAGCGGCGTGTGGGCCAATGTCAAAGCGCAGGGCACCGTCCGGCTGACGTGTGTGCGCTCACTGGAAGAATTCGATTATCCTGTGACGCTGGATTTTAGCGACCAGTTTCACTCGGTGATTGATGTGTACACTGGCAGCCCCCTGCCGAAGCCAACCGAAGAGGACCCATTTCTCCTCGATGATTCGCACATGGCCGATATTGGTGAGGCGATTCGGGAGTATACGCTTCTGGAGTTGCCGCTTAATCCGGTAAGCCCGGCCTACCGCGATCGCCCGGTCAGTTACACGGTGCAGTCGGAAGGGATCGAGAGCGAAGAGACAGAAGCGGCGCCCGGACCAGATGAGAACCCGCTTGACGCGCTGAAAGCCTGGGCGGAACGCCATAAGCGCCGCAATGGGAGGAGTTGAGTAACTATGGGTGCAGTACCGAAGCGAAAAGTCTCGCGCCATCGCCGCGGCAACCGCCGGCAGCATCTGGCGCTCACCGCCCCTGTGCTGGTGACGTGCCAACGCTGCGGGGCGCTGGTGCGTAACCATCATCCGTGTAAGAAGTGTGGCACCTACCGGGGTCGCCAGGTGATCAAGGTCGCCGTGCCTGAGTGAGGCCGGTAGGTATCGGGGCGAGCGCGGATCGCAGATCAACGTATGACGATTGCGTGGGTGTTTCCGGGTCAGGGATCGCAAGTGGTGGGGATGGGGCGCGATCTGTACGCCCAGTATCCGGCAGCGCGCGAGGTGTTCGAGGAGGCCGACGCGACGCTGAACCTGCCACTGACGCGGCTGTGCTTTGAAGGACCGGAGACGGAACTGACGGCCACCGAGAATGTTCAGCCGGCGCTGCTGACCGTCAGCACGGCGCTGTTAAGGGCCATGGAGAGCGCCGCGGGCAGACCGTTGCCCGCACCGCAGGCGCTAGCCGGGCACAGTCTTGGCGAGTATGCGGCGCTGGTCGCCGGGGGCGCGTTGAGCTTCGCCGAGGCCCTGCGGCTGGTGCGGCGGCGCGGAGAACTGATGGCCGAGGCTCGGGCCGGCGGTATGGCAGCGGTGCTGGGGCTCGACGCCGAAACCCTGGAGCAGATCTGCCGCGAGACGCGCGAGGCGCTGGCGGAGGAGCCCGAGAGCCTCAGTACGGTGGTGGTGGCGAATTACAACGCGCCTGATCAACTGGTGATCAGCGGGAGCACGCGCGCGGTTGAGCACGCGGGGCGCCTGGCGAAACAGCGGGGCGCCAGGCGGATCGTTCCGCTCAAGGTGAGCGCGCCGTTCCATTCGCCGCTGATGAAGCATGCCGCCGAGGGCATGGCCCGGGCGATTGAGGGAGTGAACATCCGGCCCCTGCGTACCCCGCTGATCGCCAATGTGACCGCCGAGCCGCTGGTGGCCTCCAGCGACGTGCGCCGCGAGCTGGTTGCCCAGGTGGTGGCGCCAGTGCGCTGGATCGCCTCGGTGCAGCGTATGGCGCGCGACGGGGTGACGACCTTTCTGGAAATTGGCCCCGGCAAGGTTCTGAGTGGTCTGATCCGGCGGATCGCGCCGCATGCTCAATCGCTGAACATCGGTACCGCCGATGAGGTGCGTGAGGTGCGGATAGAGTAAGAACCGGAGGGTCCGGGGGGGCGCAGCTCTCCCAGACCCTCACTGGGGACGGGAGCGTGGGGGTACGTGTTCACACTTCTTCTGGGAGCGAGGGCATCTTGCCCTCGAAACCTGACGAGGGCGGGACGCCCTCGCTCCCAGGTCTGGGGGGTTACTCCAACTCCGAACACGTACGCGTAGGG
>JAOACN010000132.1 GCA_026417815.1 Chloroflexaceae bacterium
GTGCTGCGTAGCGCCAGCGTGCCGGTGCTGGTGTTCCGCCCGCCAGAAGCCAGGTAGGGGACGCCGATGCACATCATGACCCTGGCCTGCGACCTCGACGGCACCCTGGCCGAGCACGGCCAGGTCGCTCCGGAGACGTGGGGGCTGTTGCAGCGGTTGAAGGGCGCGAACTGGACGCTGCTCCTGGTGACCGGGCGCACCTTGAAGACCTTCACGCCCCACGGGCCGTTCGCCGAGGTGTTCGACGCGATTGTGGCCGAAGATGGGGCGGTGGTGTACTTTCCGCATCGCGACATCGTGACCCTGCCCTTTGGCCGGCTCAATCCCGCGTTGATCGAGCGCCTCACCGATCTGGGCGTGCCGCTGGAGCGGGGGTTGGCGATTGTCGCCACCCATACGCCCCACGACCTGGTGGTGCTCCGGGTGCTGCACGAGGTAGCTGGCGGGGCAACGGTCGAGTACAACCGCGGCGCGGTGATGGTGCTACCGCCGGGGGCCACAAAAGGCACGGGGCTGCGTTACGCCCTGCGTGAACTGGGCCGCTCGCCGCGCAGCGTTATCGCCTGTGGCGATGCGGAAAACGACCGCAGTCTGTTCGAATGCGCCGAACTGGCGGTCGCAGTGAACAACGCCACCGAGGAGGTGCGGGCGCTGGCGGATGTGGTGCTGCCAGAGCCAGACGGCGCAGGGGTGCGCGCCCTGGGCGAACGGCTGTTGCGTCACGAACTGCCTGCCTACCGCCAGCGCCCGGAGCGTATGCTTCCCCTCGGCGAAGGGCCCGATCGCGCCCCCGTGCTCCTTGACCCCTTCTGGCTGCTCGACGCCGCGCTGGCCATCATCGGCTCCAGCGGAGGCGGCAAGTCCTGGCTGGCCGGCCTGCTGGCGGAAGAACTGCTGCGCCGTGGGTACCAGATCTGCCTGATCGATCCCGAAGGCGACTACCGGGCCATGCGCGCCTTTCCGCACACCTTGCTGCTCGGCGGCGCCAGCGCGCCCCTGCCTCCGGTGAGCGACATCGTGACCCTCAGCGAGTACGCCGAGACGAGCCTGGTGCTTGACCTGTCGCTGGAGACGCACGAGCGCCGCATGAGCTACGTGGCCGCTCTGCTCCACGAACTGGGCTGCCTCCGGGCGCGCCATGGCCGGCCACACTGGCTGCTGATCGACGAAGCCCAGAGTTTCTGCGTTTCGCCTGAGCACGACGCCGTGACCGTCCTCTGCCGGCTGATACGCGAAGGTGGCGTTGGCATCGTCAGCTACCAGCCCAGCCACCTGCCGCGGCCCATCCTGGAGGCGATTGACCACTGGCTGGTGACCCGTCTGGTTGCCCCCGAAGAGCGGGACTGCGTTGCGGCCCACCTGGGACGGTGCCCCGGTTGGGTCGAACTGGGGCCATCCCTCGGCACCCTGCCACGGGGTCAGGCGTACCTGTGTGTGGACAGCCGAGCGGCAGACCCGGCGCCGCCACAACTGGTGCAGTTTCGCGCTCGACCACGGACGGTTCCGCACATCCGGCACCTGCACAAGTACCTGCGAGCGCCCCTGCCCTACGACAAACGCTTCCACTTCCACGACGGCCAGGGACGCTACCTCGGCGAGAGCGCGGCGAACCTGTGGGAACTGCGCGCCGCGCTGGTCACGCTCCCGCTGGACTCGCTGCGCTACCATACGGAGCGGGGCGACCTGGAACGCTGGGTCACGCTGGTGCTGCGGGACCCCGAACTGGGGCGACAGATCGGCAAGATCACCCGGCGCCGCCTCGAGGGCGAGGCGCTCCGCCAGGCGCTGGTGGCGGTGGTTAGCGAACGCTACGATGAACTCGATAGTCTGGTCTAGTCCTACGAGAATCATTATGGAACTCGAACCAGCGCTGCTGAGCACGTATCTCAGCGAACACTTCGGAGCGCCGGTGGAGGTGCTGGAACTGGCTTCCCTGGGCGGGGCGGCGCCGCCTCCGCCCGATGAGGGCTTACGTCCCGGCACGCTCAAAATCCTGGGCTACGGCGAACCGGTGCTGATCCGCTACCGCGTCAACGGCGAAGAACGGCGCGCCGTGTTGCACACCATGGCCGCCAACCAGTTCGGTCACGAGCGCCGCGCCGACCGCGCCGCCAATATGATCCTGAGCTACGACTGCTTCAACGATCTGCCCCGCCACGTGCGCGCCCTCGACGTGGGCGTGCTCGATCCCGATGGATGCCCACGTTCGATTGGCGCTGGCGAGGTGTTTCTCCTCACCGACTATGCCGAGGGACAGATCTATGCCGAGGACCTGAAACGCATGGTCGCGACCGGCCGTGTGGGCGAGGAGGACCTGGCGCGGGCGCGGGCCCTGGCGCTGTACCTCAGCGAGATCCACCAGGTCCGGCGCGATGAACCGGCGCTCTACCGGCGACACCTGCGCGACGTGTTCGGCAGCGGCGAAGGGATCGCCGGCCTGATTGACAGCTACCCGCCCGACTATGCGCTGGCCCCGGCCGCCTGGCTGGAGCGGGTCGAAACGCGCCTGGTGGCCTGGCGCAACCGGTTGAAGGCCCACCCGGAGCGGCTCGCGCAGATCCACGGCGACTTTCACCCCTTCAATGTGCTGTTCAGCACAGGGACGCACTTCACCCTGCTCGACCGGAGCCGGGGGCCCTGGGGCGAGCCCGCCGACGACGTTAGCGCGATGGCAATCAACTATCTATTCTTCTCGCTGCAACGCTCCGGCGCGCTGGCATCGCCCTTCGATGAACTGTGGACCATCTTCTGGCAAACCTACCTGGCCCACACGGGCGATGAACTGCTGCTGCGGGTGGTGCAGCCCTTCCTGATCTGGCGGGCCCTGGTGATTGCCAGCCCCCTCTGGTACAACGTGGCCGACGAGGTGCGGCGCAGCCTGTTCCACTTCATCGAGCGGCTGCTCGAAATCCCCGTGTTTGACCCCGGGGAAGTGGGGGCGTATCTGAGGTGAGCCGAGGCCCGGTACGGGAAGGTCTGGGCGGGCTTTGCCCCCGTCTAACCAGCGCCGAGAAACGGCGCCTGCCGCAGGATGCGATCCACGGCGACCTCGACCGGCTCGCGGTCGCTATCTACAATGACCTCGGCCGCTTCGGGCGGTTCGTAGGGCACGTGCAGGCCCGGCAGATCGGTGATCGCCCCGGCGGCGGCACGGGCGTAGAGCCCCTTCGGATCCCGCTCGCGGCAGACCTCCAATGAGCAGCGCACCCAGACCTCGGCGAAGCGGGGCGCGAGGGCCAGCCGCGCCACGGCGCGATAGGCGCGCCGGTGGGCCGTGGCGGCGACAATCACATTGGCGCCTTCCTGGTTCAGCAGGCGCGCCAGGGCCGCAAGCTGGCCGTAGAACCGGTCGCGGGCCGGCCCGCTGTAGCCGACATCCGGCGCGAGCACCGGGCGCGCCGCGTCGGAGTCCAGCACCACCGCCGCGATTCCACGATCCCACAGGCGCTCCTGCAACGCGCGGGCAAGGGTGGTTTTGCCCGCGCCGGGCAACCCCGTGAGCCAGATTGTCCATCCAGGGGGAACAGGCACGGTAGTGATCCTTGTGGGAGGGTCTGGGAGGATGAAGCCTTCCCGAACCCTCCTCTGAAGCAGGGGTACGGGAAAGCCAGGTTTCCCTACACCTTCCGACCGGCGGGCCAGGAAACCCGGCGTTCCCCATTGGCCAAAAAACGAGCGCCACGGGGGAACGGTTTACTTTCCACCCCCGTGGCGCTGTGGTCAACCGCACATCAGCCGATCACGCCGGAACCTCCTCGGGTTTGGCCTCCTCCTTGAGTTCGATCTTCTTGGGCTGCGGCGCGGCCATCTTGGGGAAGGCGATCTTCAACACGCCATCCGCAAATGTGGCCTCCGGCTTCTCCAGATCGACGTACTCAGGGAGCGTAACCCGGCGGAGGAAGGCGCCGTAGTGCACCTCGCGGCGCAGATAGTGCTCCTCTTTAACCTCCTCCTTGGCGCGGCGCTCGCCCTTGATCGTCAGGGTGTTGCCGCTGAGGGTGACGTCAATCTCCTCGCGCTTGATGCCGGGGAGATGCACTTCGACAGTGACCCCCGTATCGGTCTCGTAGACGTTCATCGCCGGCTGCTCGCGGAAGCCGGCCAGCCAGTCGCTGCTCGGCCGCAGGAGGGCCTCGTCGAAGAAGCGATTAAACGAATCGCGCAACGCCCGCATCTCACGGAACGGATCCCAGCGCTCAATCATCGTTGCATCCCTCCTTCCAGCCGCCGGGACAAGGCCAGCCTATCGAGTCGGGAATGCGGAAGTTGTGACGGTACAGCGCACGCGGCACGGCCCTGTGCCCGGCGGTTTTCTATGGTACACCCCGAGCATCCTGCCTGTTCAGAACAATCTCAATAGGCGCCAGGCAGTCCGCTCGCACCTGCCCTTATTGTAGCGCAACCTGGCGCGCTGTCTACTCGTACTTCTCCGGGACGCGGCCCCGTAGTGATACGAGGGGGGTGTGGAGGTGTGGAGGTGTGGAGGTGAAATACCTCTGCTCAACACCTCTACACCTCCACTTGCCGCTGGCAGGGGTTGCGGGGGCCGCAGGCCCCCGAAGATCGTCCCTTCCTGGTGCGGCGCGGCTTCACGGCGCCGCACCAGGAAGGGGAAAGTTCGGAGGGGTTGGCCCCCTCCGAACCTCCACCGCAGCGCGCTGCGGCTACCCGACTATTTCAGCTCAGAGGGTCGGCACACAACCCTACGGTCGCCCCGGCAGTTGCTCGGGGGGGTTGAGGGGCAAGGCGGCGCGGATGCTCGTGCCCGCGCCGGGGGCCGAGGTGATCGTCAGCGTGCCGCCGAGGAGCGCGACGCGCTCGGACATGCCCGACAGCCCGCTGGAGCGGTACGGGTCGAGGGCGGCGGGATCGAAACCGCGACCCTGATCCTCGACCAGCACGTGCAACTGGTCGGCCTCGGTCCACACCCGGACCGTCACCTCACTCGTTTCGGCGTGACGGGCGACGTTGGTCAGCGCCTCCTGGATGATGCGGTAGACAACCAGTTCGAGCATAGGCGAGAAGCGCCGGTCGATCCCGACCTGGCTGAGGTGGACCCTGACGCGGGTCTGGGCCGTGTAGCGTTCGGCGAGCCAGTCGAGGGTCGGGCGCAGGCCCAGGTCATCGAGCATCGGCGGGCGCAGGTCGAGGGAGAGGTGGCGCACCCGGGCGATCAACTCGCCGACGGTGCGGCGGGCCTGCGACAGGTAGGCGGCGACGGCCGCGGCATCACCCTGGGGGTCAATCGAGAGCAGCAGCAGGTTGAGGCCGGTGAGCAACTGGCCGATCTCGTCGTGCATCTCGGCGGCGAGGGCGCGCCGTTCGGCCTCCTGGGCCTCGAGCAGACGCTGGGAGAGGGCGCGCAACTGATGGTGCCCGGCATGCGGCTCGGCGGCGCGAAAGCGCGAAATATCAACGCAGCTCACTACCAGCCCCTCGAAGACCTGCCCGACGCCACGGAGGGGCCGGAAGGCGACCAGGAACCAGCGCCCATCGTGATGGCGCGCCTCGCGCTCGATGGGCGCCAGCGTCTCGCGCGCGCGGAGGGCATCGCCAACCAGATCGATGGGCGCGAGCGGGCAGGCAAGCTCGTCCAGGCGTTTGCCCAGATCGGCAGCCTGGAGATGCCACAGGCTGACCGCCGCGGGAGAGGCCCGGCGCAGCCGCAGCTCGCGGTCCAGGGCCAGCAGGCCAACCTCGGCGGCGGCCACCAGACGGGCCAGAGCGGCCGCCTGGGGGCAGGGGTCGCCGGCAGGGTCATCGAGGGGCGGCAGCCAGACCTCGGAGGCAGGGATCTCCGTTGCCGGGGGCGCTTCGGGCGCCTCGCTGACGGGGGCGGGAGATTTACGCGAGCGACGGGTCATGGCAGCCTCCCTGCGCTTCATAGCCACTCCTGTTGTATCCGGCGCATGCGCATCACCGCTGGTCCCATTGACGCCCCAGACACGCCAGATCCAGAATGGTGTCAGACGGTGATACGCATGGCGCACAACGCCGCGATGCAAACC
>JAOACN010000148.1 GCA_026417815.1 Chloroflexaceae bacterium
GGCGCTGGCCAGGGCCAGGGCGCCAACCCCGCCGATTGCGGCGCTGCCGTAGCCCCACGGCCCGGCGGCGTTCCAGAGGACCGGCGCGCGACGCAGCGCGGCGCTCGCCAGCGCCTGGAGCCATACCAGCCCGGCCAGCAAGAGGCCAGCCTGCTCCGGCGGGTTGCCGGGCAACTGCCAGGCGAAGGCGTGGAGCGCCGCCAGGTCGGCCGCGATGAAGGCCAGGGCCAGGAGCCAGGGTTGCCGGTAGCGCCAGAGCGCCAGGGCGTAGAGACCGACCATGGTGCCCCAGGTGAGCGCGAGACGGGCCGGGTCACCCAGGGCCAGCAGCGGCGCGAGGAGCAGCAGGAAAAAGGCCACCCACTCGTAGGGCAACGCATAGGCCCGGTCAACGCGGCGCAGGACCTGGCCAGGCAATGCCAGGCCCAGGGCCAGGGCGCAGACCACCAGGGCCAGGTCGCCAAGTTGGGGCCGCCAGGCAGTATAGAAGCCCTGGCCAGCGGCAATGAGCGCGCCCGTGGCCAGGAGCGGGGCCACGCCGTAGCCCAGCAGCGGTTGGCGCCAGCGGAAACTGTGCAACGCCGCCAGCCCCGCCAGGCTCAGGAAGGTCAGCGCGGCGAGGGGATGCCTATCAAAAGCCTGGGACGAGGCCAGCGCGGCGGCGAACGCGCCGGCAAGGGCGCCCCAGGCGATCGCCGGCCAGGTCCAGTAGCGCAACGCAGTGGCCCGCAGCCGTTCGCCGCCGAGAGTGTAGGCGGCGCTCAGGGCCAGGGCGGTAAGCGTCGCGGCGCGGGTCCAGGCCGCGCCGGGAGCGAAACGGTCCAGGGCGAACCAGGCGGCGAGCAGACCCGCGCCCAGGCTGAGGACGGCCCAGGGCCAGCCCCGCCGCAGGGCGGCCTGCCCGCCGAAGATCAGCGCCAGCAGCAACGCTGCCGGGAGTTGCGTCGCGGCGTTTTCGAGGGCCAGGCCGCCGGCAACCAGGGCGATGAAGACCCCCAGCGTCTGGAGGGCGGAATCGTAGGCAAGGCGGAGCGCGCCGGGCCACCAGCGGGCCCCGGCGAAGGCCACCGCGGCCAGGGGCAGCAGGATCAGGCCGATCTGCCCATACGGGAGCGGCGTAAGGGTGAGCAGCGCGCCCAGCCAGCCGGTGAGCGCGGCGCCCCCGCCAGCGAGCGCCGCGGCGGCCAGACCGTCGCGTCTGGCGCCGAGCCAGGCGAAACGGCCCCGTTCGACCAGCGCGACGCCGCTGAGGCCCAGGGCCGCGAGCGGACCAAGGGCGAAGCGCGCCACCGGCAGATCCAAGCTCGCCGGCAGCAGGGCCAGCACGCCGATGAGCAGCGCGCCGAGGGCCAGCGGCGCGGCGGCGGGGCGCAGCCGCCGTTCGAGGGCCGCGCTCAGCCACAGGTAGGCCAGGGCCAGGAGGGCCAGGGCCAGGGCCTGCACGCGCAGGGGCAGCGCGAACTCGGCGAGGATCACCGCGAGCGCCAGGGGTGGCGGCGCGACGGCGGCCCAGAACCACCAGCCGCGCCCGTCGGCCCGGTGGCGCAGGACGCAGAACAGGGCAGCAGCCAGCAGGGTGACGCCGAAGGCGAAGCCGTCGCTCAGGCCGGCCAGGTAGAGGGCGCAAGCGCCCAGGGCCAGCAACGGCGCCCCGACCAGGCCGACGCGGGCAACGCCCACAGCCGGCCCCGCGGCGCCAGCCGCCCGCAGGCGGATGGTAAGGGGGACCAGGGCGGCCAGGAAGATCGTGGCAACGGCACTTTTCCATCCCCCATCCAGGGCCTCGGGAGTGGCGAAGATCAGGCTGAGGGCGGCAACCACCGCCGCGCCAGCGTAGAAGGCCCGCCGGGTGCGCCAGGCGGTGAGCAGGTACAACCCCAGGCTGAGGGCCGAGGCCAGTTGCCAGGCCGGGCGCGGGGCCAGATCGAGCAGACCGGGACGCGACAGGGCAAAACCGACCACCGGGACGAGCAGGGCGGCCACGGCCTGCAAATTGGCGCCAGCGGCGCCCAGAGCGGGCTGGCGCGCCATCCACGTCCCAAGTCCCCAGAGGGCGAAGGTGGTGCCAGCGAGGATGGCGAACTGCACCAGCGGCGAAAAGCTGGCCCAGTTGAAGATCACCAGGGTCAGGCTGGAAATGACGAGCAAGAACGCCCCCAGATAGAGCAGGGCGCGGCGGGTGCCCAGGGCCAGCAGCGCGGCGCCCCAGGAAC
>JAOACN010000150.1 GCA_026417815.1 Chloroflexaceae bacterium
ACCTACGCCTTCGCCGCCGGCCGGCCGGTGGTGGCCCTGGTGCGCAAGCAGAGTTTCCCCGAGGCCCAGCCCGGCGCCGCCGCCGGCAGCGTGCAGGCCCTGGCCCTCGATGGCGCGGAGATCCGCACCACGGTGAATAGCGTCGCGCCGAAGACCGGCGCGGTCAACCTCACCGACGCGGCCATTATCGTGACCGGCGGGCGTGGCCTTGGCGATAAGGACAACTACTACAAGCTCATCCCACCCCTGGCCGAGGCCTTCGGCGGGGCCTATGGCGCCTCGCGCGCCATCGTGGACGCTGGCTGGGTGCCCTACGAGCACCAGGTCGGCCAGACCGGCAAGACCGTCTCGCCGAAGCTTTATGTCGCCTGCGGCGTCTCCGGGGCCATCCAGCACCTGGCAGGCATGCGCACCAGCCGCAACATCGTGGCGATCAACAAGGACCCCGAGGCGCCGATCTTCCGCGTCGCCACGTTTGGACTGGTCGGCGATGTGAACGAGGTGCTGCCCCTGCTCACCCAGGAATTGAAGGCCCGCCTCAGCCGGTAGGGGAGGTGGAAACCCGGTTTCCCCACGCCCCTGCGCCCTCGAAGTAGGATGTGGGAGGGCAAAGCCCTCCCACACCCTCCCCTGACATTCCCAATGCACCGCTAACTATCTTCTCCCGTTTGCAACATACGCTCACGGAAGTGCAGCGTCAGCGCCTCCAGCGGTTTGAGATCGACCGGAACGGCGCTGAGCTTGCTTGCTTCCGCGATGGCGCGATAACAATCTCCCGACGCCGGGCCGATGACCGCCAGATCGCCAGCCGATCTGCGGAATCTTGTAACGGCTCAAACTCGGCGTTGAGACTCGAAAGGAGCTTCGACCCATGTCCCGCCGTCTGATCGCCACCCTCGGCGCGCTGGCCTTGCTGTGCAGCGGCGCCGGGCTGATAATCGCTCAGTCCGGTTCGTTCCGGTTGTTTTTGCCGTTCGTCGTCTCCAGCAATTCTCCCCCCGCCCCCGGCGGGCCGTTGCCGCTGCCGCCCCCTGATGCTGCCAGCGCCCGCCTGCAAACGCCGAGCGGCTTCGCCGTGCGCCTCTTCGCCGCGGGGTTGCAGGGGCCGCGCCTGATGGCCGTTGGTCCCGATGGCTGGCTCTATGTCGCCGAGCGGGGCGCCGGGCGCGTCATTCGCCTGCCCGACCGCAACAACGACGGGCTGGCCGATGGGGTGGAAGTGCTGGCCGCCGGGCTGAGCGGCGTGCATAGCCTGGCCTGGCGCGGCGCCGATCTCTACGCCGCCATGACCGATCGCGTGGTGCGCCTGCGCGATGGCAATGGCGACGGTGATGCCGCCGATCCCGGCGAGCAGACGGTCATCGTCAGCGGACTGCCCAGCGACGGCGGCCATAGCTCGCGCACCGTCCACATCGGCCCCGACGACCGGCTCTACGTCGCGGTCGGGTCGAAGTGTAACATCCCCGTCGGCGGATGCAGCGAGGGCGACCCGCGGCGGGCCGCGGGGGTGCGCGACAACCTCGACGGCAGCCTTCCCGCCGATAACCCCTTCGCCAACGACCCTGACGAGCGGCGGCGGGCGGTGTGGGCCGAGGGTTTGCGGAACAGCGTGGATTTCGTCTTTACCCCCGACGGGCAGATGTGGGCCACGCACAACGGGAGCGATGGCCTGGGCGACGACCTGCCGCCCGAGGAGATCGTGATTGACGTGCAGCGGGGCCGGCACCACGGCTGGCCCCACTGGTACACCGCCGAACTCGGCGCCGTGCCCGACGGGGCCCGTGAGGTGCGCGACACGCGGATGCCCCTCGATAGCCAGGTACCGAGTTGCGACGTGGTCGTTCCGGCCCGCTTCACCGACCTGGCCCACTATGCGCCGCTGGGGGTGGCTCAGTATCGGGCCACGCAGTTTCCGGCGGCCTACCGC
Organism: Chloroflexaceae bacterium; assembly: GCA_026417815.1. Lineage (GTDB taxonomy): Bacteria > Chloroflexota > Chloroflexia > Chloroflexales > Chloroflexaceae > JACAEO01. The sequence continues at coordinate 1,928 of JAOACN010000150.1, forward strand.
GACAACCTTTTCGTCGCCTACCACGGCTCGTGGAACTCAACGGTACCGCGCGATTGCCGGGTCCAGCGGATCATCGTTGAGAACGGGCGCCCGGTGCGGGGCGAGGCGTTCCTCACCGGTTTCCGCGACAGCCCGAGCCAGCAGTGCGGCGGGGCCTGGGGGCGCCCGGCGGGCGTCACCGTTGGCGCCGCCGGGGATCTGTACGTGTCCGACGATCGGAATGGGAACATCTACCGGATCGTGTACGTGGGCGGATGAGGCGGGGA
>JAOACN010000173.1 GCA_026417815.1 Chloroflexaceae bacterium
AGATGTGTATAAGAGACAGCCTCTACGCGGTGCTGCTTGTCGCGACCCTCAGCGCCCTGACAACCAGCCGCGAGGCCCTGGCTCTGGCCCTCATGGCCCTGCGCCGGGACATCACCACCCCGGGCCTGGTCGCGCCGCTGGCAACCGCGCTGGTGAGCGGCGTGGTCTGGGTGGCCCACTGGCGCGTCGCCCGCGCCGACCGGGCCCAGGTGGAGCGCAGCGGCCCCAACGCCACCTTGCGCCGCTGGTACATGGTTCTGATGCTCTGGGCGAGCCTGGGCCTGGCCGCCTTCGGGGCCGGCGCGCTGATCAGCGCCCTGCTCCAGCGTTTTGTCTTCGGTCAAATCGTTTCGACCTGGCAGGTGACCGATAGCACCGCCACGCTGGTGATCGGGTTGAGCTTCTGGCTGGCCCACGAACTGTGGTCGCGCCGCCTGGTCCGCGTTCCCGGTCCCCTCCAGGCCGACGAACTGGCCTCGAGCCTGCGCCAGGTCTACCTGGCGCTGGTCATCGTCGCCGCGCTGATCGCTTCCCTGACCGGTCTGACCGCGCTCCTGGCCGCCGCGTTTCGGCTGCTATGGGGCGTGGAGACCTGGCCGGACGCCTTTGCTGCCCAGAGCACGGCGGCCGCCGCCCTGGCGGTGGCCCTGCCGGTGCTGTTCTACCATCGCGAGCAGATGGTGCTGACGGCGCGCCTTAGCGGGGCCGAGGAGCGGGTCGGCACCGCCCAGCGCCTGATCAGCTACCTGGTCGGCGCGGTCAGTCTGGTGGCCCTGTACTTCGGCCTCAGCGGGCTGATCGCCACGCTGCTGCGCAGTTGGGTCGGCGCGGAGGTGATTGGTGAGATTGGTCGCGAGGCGTTGAGCTGGTACATGGCCACGACCATTGTCACCCTGCCGGTCTATGGGCTGGCCAGCCGCTGGAGCGAGCGTCTGGCCCGCAGCAGCGCCGAGGAGGAACGTGCGGTCAGCCGGCGCATCTATCTCTACGCCGGTTTGCTCTTCGGGGTGATCGCCGGGGTGGTTGCCCTGACGCAATTTATTCGCCTGCTGCTGGTGACGCTCCTCGGCCAGGGGGGGCCGGGCGTGATCACCCAGATCAGCGAACTGGCGGGCTATGCCATCCTGGGAGCGGCGATCGCGGTGGCCTATGCCGCGGGGTTGCGACGGGCCGGCGCGGCGCGTGGCGCCCTGGGCGCGGGTTGGCGGGTCGGCATCGTGGCCGGCGAGCCGCTCCGTCAGGCCCTGGTGGCGGCCCTGGGTAATGAACTGCCCGGCGCCACGCTGATCGTCTGCGATGAGGGTGAGGCGCCGGAGCGCCGCGCCAGCCTGGCCGGGGCCGATCTGCTGGTCCTCTCCCTGGCGGCCTGGGCCGATCCGACCCTGGCGCCGCTGCCCGCCCCACGCCTGCTGCTGGCCGCCGCGCCCCCGGATGTGACCCTGGTGGGCGCGCGTCGCGATGGCCCGGCCCTGGCCCGCGAGGCGGCGCGTAAGGCGCGGGCGCTCTATCTGGCGCGCCCGCCCGTGGGCGGCGCGCTGGCGCAGCGCGCGTCGTAGCCCCACAGGGGCGGGTCCGGGAAGGCCAGGCCCGCCCGGGAAAACGCTTTACAATCCGTTGATGTGCGGCGCAGCCGCTCACAAGGGTCCGGGAGGGCGCGGCCCTCCCAGGAACGCGCCTGACGACCCGTTGGCGCGCGACGCAGCCGTGTGGGAGGGCCAGGCTCTCCCGGCCCGGCGTGCCTGGTTCAGGGAGCTAACAATGAAAGGTCTGACCCTGGTGCTCGCCGACGATCACCACCTGGTGCGGGAAGGGCTGCGCCTGCTGCTGGAGACGCGGCTGCACTGCCGGGTTGTCGGCGAGGCCGCCACCGGCGCCGAGGCCGTGGCCCTGGTGCGCGAGCATCGCCCCGACATTCTGATCGTCGATCTGAGCATGCCGGGAATGAGCGGGATTGATGTGACCCGCGCCGTGGTTTCGCAGGCGCCGGAGACGCGGGTGATCGTGCTCTCCATGCACGGCGACGAACCGCACGTCCGCGAGGCCTTGCGCGCCGGGGCGATGGCCTACGTGCTCAAGGAGTCCCTTGCCGATGATTTTCTGCACGCCATTGCCCAGGTGGCCGCGGGGCAGCGTTATCTCAGCCCGCGTCTGGCCGAGCGGGCGATCAGTTCCTTCGCTGGCGAGCCCGCTGGCGCCCCGACGGCAAACGCCGAGCACCTGAGCCCACGCGAGCGCGAGGTGCTGAGCCTGGTCGCCCAGGGCCTGACCAGCGCCGCCATCGCCGAACGCCTGGGCATCGGCGTGCGTACCGTGGAGTGGCATCGCGCCCGGTTGCTGCACAAACTCGGGCTGCACAGCGTTGCAGACCTGGTGCGCTACGCCCTCCAGCATGGCCTGGCCCCCGAGACCGAGTGATGCCGGGGCGGTAGGGTCTGGAAGGGCGCAGCCCTGGAGGTGCGCGGAGGCCCCACCGGGGAGGGTTTGGCAGGGCTGCGCCCTCCCAGGAAAATCTATTGCCCGTTATTGCGCGGCTCCGCCGCATAAGATTCGCCTATGAAAACGGCAGACCAGTTCACAGCCGAATTGGCGCCGTGGAGCGTATCGGTCGCCGAAGCCTACGCCGCGCTCGGTTCCGGCCCGGGCGGGCTTGCGGCGTCCGAGGTTGCGGCGCGCCTGCGTCGCTACGGGCCCAACACCCTCCAGACGGTCAGGGGGCGGCCCCTGATCTGGACCTTCCTCGAAAACTTCACCCACCTGATGGCGATTCTGCTCTGGATCGCTGGCGCGCTCGCCTTTCTGGTGCAGTTGCCGCAACTGGGCGTCGCCATCTGGACGGTCACGCTGATCAACGGGCTGTTCAGCTTCTGGCAGGAGTACCGGGCGGAGCGGGCCGCCGCGGCCCTGCGCGCGCTGCTGCCAGCCAGGGCGCGCGTGTTGCGCGACGGCGCCGTGCAGGAGGTGTCGCGTGACGAGATTGTGCCCGGCGATCTGCTGCTGCTGGCCGAAGGCGACCTCGTCGCCGCCGATGGGCGCCTGGTCGAGGCCGCCGAACTGCGGGTCGATCAGGCCACCCTTACCGGAGAGGCGCGCGCCGTTTCCAAACATGCCGAAGCCTATGCGGGAGCCGAGACCGGTCCCGCGCTGCCCAATGTCGTCTTCGCTGGCACCACGGTGGTGGCCGGCAGGGGCAAGGCGCTCGTCTTTGCCACGGGGATGCGCAGCGCCTTCGGTGCCATTGCCCAGATGACCCAGAGCGTTGCCGAGGCGCCCAGCCCCTTGCAACAAGAACTGGCGCGCCTGACCCGCGTCGTCAGCGCCATCGCTATCGGCGTCGGCGCGCTCTTCTTTGTTCTCGCCGTGGGTGTGGTGCGGATCGGTCTCGTCGAGAGCTTCATTTTCGCCATGGGCATGATCGTCGCCTTCGTGCCGGAAGGGCTCTTGCCCACGGTCACTCTGGCCCTGGCCATCGGCGTGCAGCGCATGGCCCGCCGGCACGCCCTGGTCAAACGTCTCTCCTCCGTCGAAACCCTCGGCTGCACCCAGGTAATCTGTACCGATAAGACCGGCACCCTGACCCAGAACGCCATGACCGTGCGCTACCTCTGGGCCAGTGGCCGGCAGTTTGAGGTGAGCGGCAGCGGCTACGACCCCTCGGGGAGCATCAGCGCCGATGGTCAGCCCTGTGTTCCGGTTGCCGGCGATGACCTGTATGACCTGTTGCGCGCTGCCGCCCTCTGCAACGATGCCCGGCTCCTGCCGCCGGGGGCCGCTCCCGCCGGCCACGGCGATACGAGCGGCTGGAGCATCCTCGGCGACCCGACCGAGGCGGCGCTACAGGTCGCGGCGCGGAAAGGCGGGTTGGACCCGGAAGCCCTGGCCCGCGCCGAGCCGCGCATCCACGAGTTGCCCTTCGAGTCGCGCCGCAAGCTGATGAGTACGGTGCACCGCGTCGCCGGGGCGCGTGTGTACACCAAAGGCGCGCCTGACGAAGTGCTGGCCCGGTGTACGGCCATGCGCGTCTCCGGTCGCGATGTGCCCCTCGATGAGCGCCTGCGAGCCGAGGTGCGAACGGTTAAGGATCGCTTTGCCCGCAGCGGACTGCGGGTGCTGGGGGTGGCGCAGCGCCAGTTGCCGGAGGACCAACCTCCGCACGAGGCCGAAGCGGTCGAGTGTGGCCTGACTTTCCTGGGCCTGGTAGCGATGTACGACCCGCCCCGGCCAGAGGTGGCCGCGGCGGTCGCCAACTGTCACCGGGCGGGCATTCGCATCGTGATGATCACCGGCGACGATGGACTGACGGCCACGACCATCGCCCGGCGCCTCGACCTGGTGCGGGAGGACCATCCCCGTCTGGTGACGGGGGCGGAACTCGATGCCCTCCCTGACGCTGATCTGGACCGGGTGCTCCGTGACGAAGTGATTTTTGCCCGCGTCGCCCCCGAGCACAAGCTGCGGATCGTCGCGGCGCTGCAGCGCATGGGCCTGGTTGTGGCCGTGACCGGCGATGGGGTGAACGACGCGCCCGCGCTCAAACAGGCCGACATCGGCGTGGCCATGGGAATGGCCGGCACCGACGTGGCCCGCGAGTCGGCGGACATCATCCTCACCGACGACAACTTTGCCACCATCGTCCATGCCATTGAAGAGGGGCGCGCCGTCTACGCGAACATTCGCAAGTTTGTAACCTACATTTTCACCAGCAACATGCCTGAAGCCGTGCCCTTCGTACTCTTTGCGTTGAGTGGCGGGCGCATTCCACTGGCGCTGACGGTGATGCAGGTGCTGGCGATTGACCTGGGCACCGACCTGTTGCCGGCGCTGGCCCTCGGCGCCGAGCCGGCCGAACCGGGGGTCATGGATCGCCCCCCGCGGCGGCGCGAGGATCACCTGATTACCCGGGGATTGTTGCTGCGCTCACTCTGCTTTCTTGGCATGATCCAGAGCGCGGCGGCGATGCTGGCCTTCTATACGATCTACTGGGGCGCCGGTTACGCCGGGCAGTGGCTCGATCTGCCCGGCAGCGGCCCCCTCTACCAGACGGCGACCACCATGACCCTGGCGGCGATCGTGGCGACCCAGATCGGCAACCTGTTCGCCCAGCGCACCGAAGAGACCTCGATCCTGACCATCGGGCCGGGCCGCAACCGTCTCATCTGGATCGGCATCGCGGCGGAACTGGCGCTGATTGTTGCCATCGTCTATCTGCCGGTGTTGCAGTGGGTTTTCGGCACGGCCCCGCTGCCCGCGGCGAGCTGGCTGGTGTTCCTGGCATGCACCCCCGTGCTGCTGATCGCCGACGAAGGGCGTAAGGCCGTGCTCCGTCGCTACCGGCGGCGCCGGCGGGCAGTCCTTCCGGCGCCCGGCGTCTCACCTGGGAGGTGAGCTATGCGCGTGATCATCCTTGGCTGTGGCCGTATTGGCTCGGGACTGGCCGCGCGGCTCGGTTACGCCGGCCATAGTGTCACGGTAATCGAACCGGTTGCCGCGGCGCTGGCCCATTTGCCCGAGGGCTTTCGCGGGCGGACCCTCGTCGGCGACGTGCTTGACCGGCGACTCCTGCTCGAAGCGGGTATTGACCATCAGGACGCCCTGGCCGCGGTGACCCCCAGCGACGACGTGAACATCGTCGCCGCTCGTCTGGCGCGCCTGGTTTTTCGGGTGCCGCGCGTCGTGGCGCGGGTCTACAACCCGCGCGCCGCCGAGATCTACCGGCGCCTCGGTGTTCAGACCGTCTGCACCACGACCTGGGGCATCAGCCGAATCGCCGAACTGTTGAGCTACTCCGAGCTTGAGCCGGTGGCGAGTCTGGGCAGCGATGTGGATATTCTCGATGTCGCCGTGCCCCCCTTGCTGGTGGGGCGTCCCGTCAGTGTCATTACCGTGCCCGGCGAGATCCAGGTCGCGGCGATCAGTCGCGGAGGGCGCACCTTTTTGCCCCAGCCGGCGACGCGCCTCGAGGCGGGCGATCTGCTGCACCTGGTAGTGCTGACAGCGGCCACCGATCATCTGGTGGCCCTGCTCCGGCAGTGAAGGAGGCCGGCCATGCGCGTGCTGATTGTCGGCGGCGGGCAGGTGGGGTCGTACCTGGCCGGATTGCTCCTGGAACAGGGGCATGCCGTGACCATTGTCGAGATGCACGAGGCGACGGCCGTGGCCCTGCGTCACGCCTTGCCCAGCGTCACTGTGATCCACGGCAACGGCACCGACCCCGGGGTGCTGGAGACGGCCGGCATTCGTAACGTCAATCTCGTTGCCGCCGTCACCGGCGCCGACCCGACGAACCTGGTGATCACCAGCCTGGCGCGCTTCGCCTTCAACGTGCCCAGGGCCGTCGCCCGGGTGAACAACCCCCACAATAGCTGGATGTTCATCCCGGAAATGGGCGTGGATCTGGCCCTGAACCAGGCCGAGGTGCTGGCGCGCCTCATTACGCAGACGATGCTGTAGGGGCTGGCGGGCGTGGAGCAACCCGGTTGCCCCGATGTTCATATCAGACGGTCATACGCATGGCGCACAACGCCGCGATGCAAACCGGCCCCCGTGCGGCCGCAGCGTGCTGCGGCCTACCCGCCTATTTTCACCTCAGGTTCACACTGAAAAAGAAAGGAGATCTCCAATGAGCAGCGTTCTAGAACAAGTCATGGACATGCTGCGCGAAGCGGCGGTTCCCTTTGAATTGATCCACCATCGCGCCGATTACACCGCGCAGGAAACCGCGCAGGATACCCACACCCCGGGGCGCCGGTTCATCAAAACCGTGGTGGTGCGGGTTGACGACGACCTGGTGCTGGCGCTGCTCCCCGCGCCGCGCATGGTCAACGTCGAGGCCATCCAGCAGGCCCTGGGCGCCTCCAGGGCGCGTCTCGCCAGCGAAGCCGAGATTTCCGAGCGTTTCCCCACCTGTGAGGTTGGCGCCCTGCCGCCCTTCGGGTCGCTTTTTGGCGCGCCGGTCTACAGCGACCTGCACCTCGACGACGACGAACAGGTTACCTTCACGGCAGGGACGCACCGCGACGCCATCCGGATGCGCTACGGCGACCTGCGTCGCCTCGTTGGCGCCACGCCGCTCACCTTCGCCGAGTAGCTACGCTACCATGGTTCCCTGGCGGGCCGGGGCATGGAGGGCCCGGACCCTCCACGCCCTGCGCCTCACCAGGGCAGGCTGGTTTCTCTACCTCTCCCCCAACCGCTGCCTGGGCGACCTCCTCGCCGATCACAACCCGTACAATTACGGGTCTTTAACCTGCATCACCACGTATGGCAGCCGCTCCCTCGCTCTACTACACTTAAGGATGTCTGAGAGTACTCTCTGCGCGCCTGCTGTTCCGACCGGCACGCTGAAGCTGGTTGGCGCGGACGAGAGGGAGCGTGGGGGCGCAAAGCCTTCCCCGCAAAAAAAACAACTCGTCACAACGAGGTTGTCGAAACAATAAGAACCATCCGCGCCTCAGGACCCGGGCGCGGTTCAGGATAGCGTAAAGAGAGGAAAGCCTTGGATCGCTACACGTGCCTGCGCGAACTCCTGCCGGTGATCGAGACGGCGTTGGCGGCCAAGGGTTATGTGGCCGAGGCCGCGTACCGCTACGCAGTTGATGGCAGGCGCGTCACTGTGATGACGCGCGGCGCGGCGGTTATCGCGCTCCATGAGGATCTGGGGCGCGATATGGCCGACATTACCGTCTACGGCAGCCCCGAAACGGGCGGTATCGGGGTGCTGGAAGAGTTGCCACCACCGTTCCCCCTGGTCCCTGGTCAGGCACTGATGCCCTGACCCTGCGCCGGGTTGCAACCCTGCGCTCACCGGGTCACCACCTGGTTGGAGCGTATCAGGGTTGTTTGATGGCGCCACGCGGCGGTTCGCCGTGCTCCTCGCAGAGAACCTCCAGGGCTCTCCGGTTTCCCCGTGCTCCTTCCCGTATGGAAGGGTTCGGGATTTTCACCTTTCCAGTACTAAACGGGACTTCTCCTTGTAGGGGAGGCTCGGATGAGCGAAGCCTCTCCGAACGCCCCATTCCGGTGCGGCGTAGCTTCGCCGGGCCGCACCGGAATGGGAAATCCTGCGGGGCCGTGGGTCCCCGCAACCGATGCTGAGAGAGGTGTGTTATGGCAGGGTTCCAACGCTTGCATTCCTGGATCCTGGGCCAGGGACGCCGTTTCCACGATCGCACGGCAGCCGGTCGCGCCCTGGCTGCCCGGCTCACCGCCTATGCCAGTCGCCCTGACACGATCGTGCTGGCCCTGCCACGCGGCGGCGTTCCTGTCGGCTACGAGATCGCCACGGCCCTGGATGCCCCGCTGGACCTCATGCTCGTGCGAAAGCTGGGAGTGCCCGGCGAGGAGGAACTGGCCATGGGCGCCATTGCCGAAGGCGGCGTCCGGGTCCTCAACACGGACGTGGTGCGTGGCTTGCGTATCGATCCCGATACGATCGCCCAGGTGGCCGCCCGCGAAGGCCGCGAACTGGAACGCCGCGGTCGCCTGTACCGAGGAGGGCGTCCGGCGCCCGACCTGCGCGGCAAGACGGTTATTCTGGTGGACGATGGGCTGGCGACCGGCGCGACAATGCGCGCCGCGATCGTTGCCGCGCGCGCTCAGGAGCCGGCGCGGATCGTGGTGGCCGCTCCAGTCGCGGCGCGCGAAACGGTGGCCTTGCTCGAGGCGATGGTTGATGAAGTGGTCGTTGTGCAAACCCCCGAGCCGCTCGCCGCAATCGGTCTGTGGTACGAAGAGTTCCCCCAGGTGAGCGACGACGAGGTGCGCGCCTTGCTGCAACGGGCCGCCGAACGACCGAAAACGGTCTGAGCGCCCGTTCGGATACTTCCTGCGGAAGGGTCTGGGAGGGTTTTGCCCTCCCGGACCTGAATACACCGCTATGATTGCCTGCCGCCAGCGCGATTACCGCGGCGCGAGCGAACTCGATGCCGTGCTTGACCTGTGGTGCGCCGCCCGGGCGGTGGATCAGGGTGACCCCTGGCCGCCGCTCGATGCCTTGCGCACGGAACTCGCTGCGCGCCAACCGGGCGCCTTCGACGCGCAGGTGTGGGAAGACGCCCACGGCGACCGCGTGGGCGCCGCGCTCCTGCTCGACGAGTGCATCCTGGTCGCCTGCGCCAGACCCGGCGCGGAGACCGAAGCCCTTGCCGCAGCAATGCTCGCCTGGGGGCTGCGGAGCGTCGTCCGGACCGCCCGAGGCTGCGGCGAGCGTCCCTGCCTGTTCGTCCCCGCCCGTAGCGACGATCGGCGGTTCATCGCGCTGCTGGAACGCTCCGGCTTTCAGGCCGATCCCTGGCGCACCCTGCGTATGCGGCGCTCGTTGCGCGACCCGATCGCCGCGCCCCAACCACCGCCGGGAATGGTAATCCGGCCCGTGGCCGGCGCGCGCGATGTTGCCGCGGTTGCGGCGCTCCACGGCGTTGTGTTCGCTGGCGGCGCCAGGAGCCTCGACGAGCGCGCGGCGCTGATGCGCGCGCCGGGGTACCAACCCGCGCTGGATCTGGTCGCCGTGGGGCCTGATGGCGCCCTGGCGGGCTATGCCCTGGGCGTGACGGCGCCACTGGAGCGCGAACGTCTGGGACAGGCGCTGGGGTGGATCGAGTTCGTTGGTGTGGAACGTTCGCAGCGCAGGCGCGGCCTGGGGCGTGCGCTCATCTTGCGCCTGTTGCATGCCATGCGTGGCGCGGGTCTCGATACCGCCCTGCTGAGCACCGGCGCGGCCAACCTGGCTGCCTTCTGCCTCTTTACCACCTGCGGCTTTAACCTCTGGCACGAGATCCGCTGGTACGTGCGCGAGGCCGGCGCTGAGGAGGAGGTACTTGCTTATCGAAGTGCCTATGTGGCGCCAGCCGGAGGGTTGCTCCACGTGGAGAAGTGTGCCACATGAAAAGGGGGCGGGGAAACCAGGTTTCCCCGCCCCCTCAACGGGCTATGTTCAGGTTGGACCTTAATCTTCCTCGTGATACTTGAAGGAGAGTTTGATCTTCGTGCGATAGATAATCGACTCTCCATCGAGATGGATGTCCTGCGCCACTACCTCGGCCACGCGAATGTCGCGCAAGGTTCTGGCCGCCGTCATCATCGCCACCGCCGCGGCCTTCTCCCACGACTCGGGGCTCGTGCCGACGATCTCTATCACCTTGTAGACGCTCTCAGCACTCATGATCCGCTCCTTTCATTGCGGCTTGCAGCTCTCATCATTGGGCTGCGACGGACCTTGAGAACACGGCGCAACAACCTTCCACCCTCTGGTTGTTACCCCTCACAATACACCAGGCGATGTCGGATTGCAAGTGTGGGCCGAGTTACCCGGTGTAACGGTTTCTTGACGGTTGGCGCCGAGGGCCCGTTGCCCGTATCCGGGTACGGTCCAGGAGGGCGCCGTGCTCCCGGACCCTCCTCTCAGGCAGGGGTATGGGAAACCCCGGCTTCCCCACCCTCCTCCAACTGGCGGTCGGAGGAAAGAGCCACCTGCGCGCGCCAGTCTGCGAGCAGCGCGCCCAGGTCGGCGTAGATCGCCGCCGGGCGCGTGGGTCCGGCTTCGGCCTCGGCGCGCGAACTGACGCCGGTCAGCACCAGGGCGGCGGGCATACCCGCGGCAGCCGCCCCGGCGATGTCCGTGTCCAGCCGGTCGCCAATGACCAGCACCGCCGCCGGGGGCGCGCCGAGGGTCTCGGCGGCTACCAGGAACATCGTTGGCGCCGGCTTGCCAATGACCAGTGGCTGCGTGTCGGTGGCGGCCACCAGGGCAGCGGTGATCGCCCCCGCGCCGGGGATCAGTCCCTCTTCGGACGGGAAGGTGCGGTCGGGGTTAGTGGCGATGAAACGCGCCCCGGCGCGGATCAGCAAGGTCGCCGCGCGCAGCGTGCTGTAGGTCAGGGCGAAATCGGCTCCCTGCACCACCAGCTCCGCCGTCCGGTCATCCTCAACGAAGTGCCCATCCTGCAACAACGCTTCGCGCAGACCCTCCATGCCCACAATGTAGACCCGCGTGCCGCGCGGGTACATCGCCCGCAGCGCGCGGCCCGTGGCGATGGCCGAGGTAATCACCCGCCCGGCGGGAACGTTCAGCCCCATCCGCGCCAGTTTGGCCTCGTACTGCGCCGGGGTCATCGAAGCGTTGTTGGTGATGCAGGCATAGCCGATGCCCTGCGCGTCGAGAAAGGCCAGCAGTTCCCGCGCCCCCGCCAGGGGCTGGTTGCCCCGGTACAGCACGCCGTCCATGTCGAACAGGACGGCCTTGATGGTAGTGAAAGCAATCATACTGTGGAGTGAAGGTCCGCGAAGGGAGGTGAACCAGGTCTCACATCCGCTCGGGGGCGGCGATACCCAGCAGCGCCAGACCGTTCCTGAGCGCCCGGGCCGTCGCCGCGACCAGGGCCAGGCGGGCGGCCCGCAGGCCGGTGGTTTCGGCCTTGAGCACCGGGCACTGCTCGAAGAAGACGCCAAACTCGCGGGCCGTGGCGTAGCACCATTCGGCAATCACGAAGGGCGCATAGCGCGCGCCGGCCTCGGTCACCGCCTCGGGCAAGCGCGCCAGGTGCTTGATCAGCCGCGTCTCCGCTGGATGGGTCAGCAGGGTTGGATCGGCGCCCTCCGGGCCCGCGCCGCCGTCTTCGGCTGCCCGGCGCAGGATCGAGCAGCAGCGCGCATGCGAGTATTGCAGATAGGTGGCGCTGTTGCCCTCGGTCGAGAGCATGCGCTCCCAGTCCAGACTGATGTTCCGCCGCGGGTCCTGGTAGAGGTCGTTGTAGATCACCGCGCCCACGCCGACCGCCTCGGCCACGGCGGCCTTCTCGGCCTCCGGTAGATCAGGGTTCTTTTGCTCCACGACGGCCCGCGCCCGCGCCACGGCCTCGTCGAGCAGGCTCTCCAGGTAGACCATGTTGCCCTTGCGCGTGGAGAGTGGCTGCCCGTCAGGGGTGGTGACGATGCCGAAGGGGATGTGCACCAGTTCGACGTCCCGGGCGTAGCCCATGGCCCGCACGATGGCGAAGAGTTGCCGGAAGTGCAGTTCCTGACGCCCGTCCACCACATAGATGATCTTCACCGGGTCGAACGTTTCCAGCCGGAACTTTACCGTCGCGATGTCGCGAGTCATGTAGACCGTGCCGCCGTCGTTGCGCTGGATGATGAAGCGGGGCAGGTTGTCAAGCTCGGCCACTACCGAGCCGTCGGCGTCGCGGAAGGCGGCCCCGGAGCGCAGGGCCTCGTCAATCACGCCGGCCAGCATCGGCTCGTAGAAACTCTCGCCATAGGCGTGGTCAAAGACCACGCCAAGCCGCTCGTAGTTGCGCTGCGCGGCGGCGAGGGTCAGGTCCACGCACCACTGCCAGATCGCGCGCGCCTCGGGATCGCCCCGTTCCAGCGCCAGCGACCAGCGGCGCGCCTCGGCCTCCAGGTCAGGGTCGAAGACCGGCAACGGGCGGCCCTCGACCACGGCCCGTTCGCGTTCCTGCTCCTGGGCCTTCATCTCGTTGTTGTAGCGGGCGTAGAGCAGTTCCAGTTGTTCCATCGCGGCCTCGCCCTCGGCCTGGGGGCGGCCGTAGCGTTTGATCGAGGCGATGACCGTGCCGAATTGCGTGCCCCAGTCACCCAGGTGATTGTCGCCGATCACCTGATAGCCCAGGGCGCGCAGGAGGTGCACCAGGCTCTGGCCGATGATGGTCGAGCGAATGTGACCAACGTGCATGCGCCGCGCAATGTTGGGCGCCGAGTAGTCCACCACCACCCGGCGTCCGGCCCCGACCTGGTGGTGGCCGTAGGCCGCGCCGCGGGCCTGGATCTCGCTCACCACCGCCGCGGCCCTGTCTCTTATACACATCTGACGCTGCCGA
>JAOACN010000304.1 GCA_026417815.1 Chloroflexaceae bacterium
GAGTAACGCTGCGGGGGATGGGGGTTACCCTGGTAGTGGTGGTGCTGCTGGGCCTGACCGTGGCCTGGGCGGCGCAGCGGTTGGTGCGACCGGTACCCCGCCTGGCCGCGGCGGCGCAGCGTATTGCCGGCGGCGACCTGGCGGCGCCGGTGCGGGTAGAGGGGAGCAGCGAGGTACGGGCGCTGGCCCACAACTTCGAGACCATGCGCCAGCATCTGGCGCAGGCGCGTGACGAACTGGCGGCCTGGGCGGCGAGCCTGGAGGCGCGCGTGGCTCGCCGCTCGCAGGAACTGGCGGCCCTGGCCGAAGTGGTGGCGATGAGCAGCCATCGCCGCTCGCAAGAGGCCCTGCTGCGCACCGCCCTTGACCAGACCCTCCCGGTGATCGGCGCCGAGATGGGCGGGATCTGGCTGGGCGAACCCGACGGCAGCCTGCGACTGGCGGTCTGGGCCGGCTTCGACGGTGAGTTGCAGCGCGCCCTCAGCAGTTTCGCGCCCGGAGAAGGGCTCCTGGGTCAGGTGCATCAGCAGGGTGAACCCACGGCCCTGGCGGACATCAGCCAGTCGCCGCGCCTGTCGCGGGCGATCGTGCGCGAGCAGCGCCTGCACGCCTTTGCCGCCGTGCCGCTGCTGGTCAGCGGGCGCAGCCTGGGGGTGCTGGGGGTCTTCAGTCATCTCCACGGGGGCTTCTCCTCCGAGGCGCTGACGGTGGTCACCGCCATCGGGCAGCAGATCGCCCTGGCCCTGGAGAACCTCTCCCTGCTCGCCCGGGTCGAGGAGCAGGCGCGCAGTGTGGCCGCGTTGCAGGAGCGCGAACGACTGGCCGGCGAGATCCACGATGGGGTGGCCCAGAACCTGAGCTACCTGTACATGCAGCTTGACCGGCTGGCCGATCGGGGAGCGTTACCCGAGCCGCTCCGCGCCGACCTGGCACGGCTGCAAGGGGTGCTGGAGGCGACCACCGAGGAGGTGCGCCGGCTGATCGCCCGGCTGCAAGATCCGCAGCCGGCGCTGGTGTCGCTGGGCGAGCGTCTGCGCGAACTGAGCCATGCCCTGAGCGATGAAGTCGGATGCAGCGTGACCCTGGCGGTGGCGCCCGGCGGCGATGTGAGCGTGCCCGCGCCGGTCGAGGCCGAGGTCGGGCGCATCGTGGGCGAGGCGGTCCGCAATGCCACGCGGCACGGGCGCGCGGGGCGCGTGTGGGTGGAACTGGAGCGGCAGGGTGACCTGGGCCGGGTGCAGGTGCGCGATAACGGCAGCGGGTTCGACCCGGCCAGCATCAGGGACAACGGTCGCCGGCACTTTGGCCTGAAGGTGATGCGGGCGCGGGCGCAACGCATCGGTGGCGCGCTGACGATCCACAGCCATCCCGGCGCCGGCGCCTGCGTTGAACTGGTCTGGAGCCTGGCATCCCCCGCCTCGGGGCGTGAGGCGGGGGCCAGGTGCCCGGACCTGGTAGCGGAACCCGCCGGGTTGCCGGATCTGCTGGTGGAGGTGAACCATGACGGAACATCCGCCGATCCGGGTCATGGTTGTTGACGATCACGATCTGTTCCGTGACGGCATCGTCGAGGTGCTGCGCTCACAGCCCGACATCGAGGTGGTGGGCGAGGCAGGCGATGGTCTCGAAGCCTGCGTGCTGGCCCAGAGCCTGCGTCCCGACGTGATGCTGCTCGACATAAACATGCCCGGGATGGACGGGATCGAGGCGGCGCGGACGATCGCCCGCGAGGTTCCTACCTGCCAGATCGTGATGCTAACGGTGCGCGACGAGGATGATCGTATCTTCGAGGCCCTGCGCGGCGGCGCTTCGGGCTACCTGTTGAAGACAATCCGGGGCCAGCAGTTGATCGAGATGGTGCGCGCGGCTGCCCGGGGCGAGGCCGCGATCACCCCGGCGATTGCCGCGCGCCTGCTGGCGGCGTTTCGCGCCGCGGCGCCGCCGCTGGCCAGCGCTTCTGGTCCGGCTCCACACCCCGTTCGTTCGGGCGCCACTGATGATCCCGATGCGCTAACGGCCCGCGAACAGGAGATCCTGGCGCTGATCGCCGCGGGGCGGTCGGACAAGGAGATCGCCGCAGAACTGGTGATCAGCCTGTATACCGTCAAGGCGCACGTGCGGGCCATCCTGGCCAAACTGCACGTAACCAGCCGCCGCGAGGCCGCCCGCCGGCTGGGAGGATTGGGGAGGCCGTAGCCATCCTGCCGGGGAGGATGTATGAAGGCTGCGCCCTCCTGAGACCCCGCGGAGGGGCGCGATGACCCCGCAGGGGAGGGTGTGGGAGGGCGCAGCCCTCCCAACAACATCCTTTTTCATCCCCGTCGTATGCAGCAAAGCCACGTGAGAATCAAGAACTAGTTCGTAACCCTTCCTCAACGAACGATGCGCCGCGCGCTGGCGCGAGCTAAACTGGGTCCAACCAATGCGAGGCACGAACATTATATGAGACAAAGGAGCCTGCCATGACCTGGACCCAGGTGTACACGCCGCTCGGGAGCCTGCTGCTCTCGGCCCTGGTTGCAGCCTTACCGATTGTGGTGCTGCTCGGCCTGCTGGGGGTATTTCACGTCAAGGCGCACATCGCGGCCCTGGCGGGCCTGGCGAGCGCGCTGCTGATCGCCATCTTCGTCTACGGCATGCCCTGGCAACTGGGCCTGGCTGCCGCGGTGAACGGCGCGTTCTACGGTCTGTTCCCAATCGGATGGATCATTCTCGGAGCCATTTTCATCTACGACATCAGCGTGAAAACCGGCAAGTTCGAGATCGTCAAGCAATCCATCGCCGGGCTGGCCAGCGACCGGCGCATCCAGGTGTTGTTGATCGCCTTCGCCTTCGGCGCCTTCATCGAGGGCGCGGCGGGCTTCGGCACGCCGGTGGCGATCTCTGCCGCGATGCTGATCGGCCTGGGCTTTGCTCCGCTGCCCGCCGCCGGCCTGGCCCTGATTGGCAACACCGCCCCGGTGGCCTACGGCGCCCTTGGCACCCCGATCATCGTGCTGAGCAGCGTCACCGGTCTCGACCTGATGCACCTCAGCGCCATGGCCGGACGGCAGTTGCCCTTCTTCTCGCTGCTCGTGCCCTTCTGGATCGTCTGGGCAATGGCCGGGCGCAAGAAGATGTGGGAGGTCTGGCCGGCCTGTCTGACCGCCGGGTTGAGCTTCGCCGTCTCGCAGTTCCTGGTGAGCAACTTCCACGGCCCCTGGCTGGTGGACATCATCAGCGCCCTGGTTTCGATGGCCTCGCTGGTGGTGCTGCTGCGCTTCTGGCAGCCAAAGACCACCTTCCGCTTCCCCGGCGAAGACGATGGCGAGCGGCGGCCCCTGCCGGCCATGCCGCGCCCGGCCGGCAGCGCCGGTTTTGGCGACGCGGCGATGCTGCCCCGCCCGGCGGTGCGCCAGCTTTCGCGGCGGCGCCAGGTGCTGATTGCCTGGATGCCCTGGATCATCCTCTCGCTGCTGGTCTTCCTCTGGGGCACGCCGCAGGTCAAGACGTTCCTCAACGGCGGCACGAAGGACGCGCCCAACTTCCTCAGCGGCATTACCGTGCAGAAGGTTCCGGTGCCGTATCTCGACAAGGCGGTCTACCGCGATGTCCCAGTCGTGCCGAAGCCCGAAGCTGAACCGGCCGTCTACACCTTCAACTGGCTCTCGGCCACCGGCACCAGCCTGCTGATCGCCGGAGTGCTCAGCGGCTTGCTCCTGGGCCTCTCGCCCCTGGCGCTGGCGCGGATCTTCGCCGGCACCCTCTGGCGGATCAGGATCTCGCTGCTCACCATCGCGGCGATGCTGGCCCTGGGCTACACCACGCGCTACGGCGGCCTCGACGCGACGATGGGCCTGGCGTTCGCCTCGACCGGCGCGCTGTTCGCCTTCTTCTCGCCCCTGCTGGGCTGGCTCGGCGTGGCCCTGACCGGCTCGGACACCTCGTCGAACGTCCTGTTCGGCAACCTGCAGCAGATCACCGCCCAGCAGATCGGCATCTCGCCGGTGCTCGCCGCGGCGTCGAATAGCTCCGGCGGGGTGATGGGCAAGATGATTGACGCTCAGAGCATCGTCGTCGCCAGCGTGGCCACCAACCAGCACGGCCAGGAAGGTTCCATTCTACGCTACGTCTTCCTCCACAGCCTGGTGCTGGCCTGTCTGGTAGGGGTGGTGGTCTTCCTGCAGGCCTACGTGTTTACCTGGATGATCCCGTAAGTCATCGTTCACGCCTGAGGCGCCGTTGGAGGGTCGCGGAGGGCGCAGCCCTGAGAGACGAGCGCAAAACGATTGGCAGGCGGTTAGAGGAGCGTGGGGAAACCTGGTTTCCCCACACCCCTGCCCAATGGGAGGAAATGGCATGGCAACACCTTCCCCAATTGACGTGCTGTACGGCAGCGCGCACCAGGCGCGACTCGACCGCTGCCTCCACTGCGGGCTGTGCCTGTCGGTCTGCCCGACCTACGCCCTCAGCGGGCGCGAGAGCGAGGCCCCCCGCGGGCGGATCAACCTGATGCGCGCCGTCGCCGAGGGGCGCATCGGCCTGGATGACCCGGCCCTGGCGGTCCACCTCGATAGCTGCCTGGTGTGCCGGGCCTGCGAGACGGCCTGTCCTTCCGGCGTGCACTATGGCGAACTGGTGGAAGTGACCCGCGCCGCCCTCGCCGCGACCCACCGCCCCGGTCCTCTGGCCCGTTTCGCGCGCTGGGCCGGGCTGCGCCAGTTGATGCCTTACCCGCGCCGGCTGCGCGTGCTGGCGCTGGGCGCCTGGCTCTACGAGCGCAGTGGATTGCAGGCCCTCGCGCGCCGTTCCGGGCTGCTGCGTGGGCGCCTGCGATCGATCGAGGCCCTGGCGCCCCCTGTGCGCCTGCGGCGCTCCCCCGACGGGCGCGCCTTCCCTCCGCGGGGTCAGCCGCGCGGCCGGGTGGCCGTGTTGCAGGGCTGCATCCAGGAAGCCTTTCTCGGCCAGGTCAACGATGCCACCGTGCGGGTGCTCCAGCGCAACGGCTACGAGGTGCTCATCCCCCGCGGCCAGACCTGCTGCGGCGCGGCCCACGTGCACAATGGCGAGGAAGAGCTGGCCCGGCAACTGGCCCGCCAGAACATTGACGCCCTGCTGGCCCTTGAGGTTGACGCCATCATCAGCAATGCCGGCGGCTGTGGGGCGACCCTCAAGAGCTACGCCGATCTGCTGCGCGATGACGCTGACTACCGGACCCGCGTCGCCGCGTTCGTCGCGAAGGTGCGCGACATCAGCGAGTTCCTGGCCGAGCGCGCCGTGGAACCGCCGCGGGCCACGCTGCCCGCTCGCGCCACCTATGTGGACTCGTGCCACCTGCGCAACGTCCAGAAGGTCGTGCAGCAGCCCCGCGCCCTGCTCCGCAGCATTCCCGGCCTGGAACTGGTCGAACTGCGACAGCCGGAGCGGTGCTGCGGCAGCGCCGGGGTGTACAACCTGGTGCATCCCGAACTGGCCGAGCCCATCCTCGACGCCAAAATGGCCGACATCAAGGCCACCGGCGCCGAGATCGTGGTGGTCTCGAACACCGGTTGCCACATGCAGATCCTGGCCGGCGTGCGCCGGGCCGGTCTGCCGGCGCGGGTGATGCACGTGGTCGAAGTGCTCGATGAAGCCTATCGCCGTGAAGGGTGAAAGGAGCAAAAGTATGCGCACCCGTGACGAACGAACCTCACCCTTCATCCTGCCGCCATCCCAGGTGATCGCCGACCGCTCCGAGTTGCTGGTCTACGAAGTAGATGGCGGGCTGGATCGCGGCAGTCCAGACATGGTGCTGGTGCCTGAGCAGGCCGAAGATGTGCCGCGGATCGTGCGCTGGGCCGCGAGCCAGCGGAAGCCGGTCGTCGCCCGTGGGGCCGGCACCGGCCTGTCGGGCGGCGCGGTGGCCGAACGGGGCGGGATCATCGTCGAGTACTCGCGCCTGAACCGCGTCCTCGACTTCGATGTGGCCGGGCGCATGGTCACGGTGGAGCCGGGGCTGATCAATCTCACCCTCGACGGCCTGGCGAAGAGCAAGGGTCTCTACTACCCTCCCGATCCGGCCAGCGGGCGCTCAGCGACCCTGGGCGGCAACATCGCCGAGAACTCGGGCGGCCCCCACTGTTTCAAATATGGCGTGACCGCCAACTACGTCACCGGTCTGGAGGTGGTGCTGGCCGACGGGCGGCAGGTGCGCCTGGGCGGGCGCGCCTGCGATTACCCGGAGTATGATCTGACGGCGCTGCTGTGCGGCAGCGAAGGCACCCTGGGGCTGATCACCGCGGCGCACCTGCGCCTGATCGCCAACCCTCCGGCGGTGAAGACCATGATGGCCGCCTTCCCCAGCGTCGAAGCGGCGGGCGAGGCCGTCTCGGCGGTAATCGCGGCGGGGTTGGTGCCGGCCACCCTGGAGATGATGGACCAGCAAATCATGCGCATCATCAACCAGTTCACTACCGCGCGCCTGCCCGAGGAGGCCGGGGCGGCCCTGATCGTCGAGGCCGATGGCTACCCCGCCAGCGTGGACCCGCAGATCGCCGAGATCGAAGCCATTCTGCGCGCCCACGGCGGCTTTGATCTGCGCGTCGCCCGCACCGCCGAGGAGCGTGAGACCATCTGGTACTGTCTCTTATACACATCTGACGCTGCCGACGAGC
>JAOACN010000513.1 GCA_026417815.1 Chloroflexaceae bacterium
GGGGGCGTCTGGCGGCCCCAGCGCCGCCTGGAGGAGGGTGGGGAAACCAGGTTTCCCCACGCCCCCGCCGCCGGGGCGCCTGGCGGTTCCACCCCTGGTTGGGTAGGGGGAACTCGGGGTTCCCCACGTCCCTGCTGCCAGGGGCGCCTGGCGGCCCCAGCGCCGCCTGGAGGAGGGTGGGGAAACCAGGTTTCCCCACGCCCCTGCCGCCGGGGGCGTCTGGCGGCCCCAGCGCCGCCTGGAGGAGGGTGGGGAAACCAGGTTTCCCCACGCCCCCGCCGCCGGGGCGCCTGGCGGTTCCACCCATGGTTGGGTATGGGAGAACCCGGGGTTCCCCACGCCCCTGCCGCCGGGGGCGTCTGGCGGCCTCATCGCCGTCTGGAGGAGGATGGGGAAACCTGGTTTCCCCACGCCCCTGCCGCCGGGGGCGCCTGGCGGCCCCACCCCTGGTTGGGTATAGGGCTGCCTGATGGTAAAGGTCGGGGGGGAGGCTGCGCCCCGGGAACCCTCCCGCTGCGACGACGCCGGTTTCCTACCCCATTGCCTCATCGGCGGCGGCGGCAAGGTGGAAATCCTTCTCCGTCAACCCGCCGGCATCATGGGTGGTCAACGCCAGCGTCACCCTGTTGTAGCGGATGTCCACATCAGGATGGTGGCCGGCGGCCTCGGCAAGAAAGCCGACCTGAACCACAAAGGCGATCGCCGCCGGGAAAGTTGGCAGTTTGTAGGTCTTCACGATCTCGTCGCCCCGGCGCGTCCAGCCGCTCAGCGCCGCCAACCGCGCCGTAATCTCCTCCTCACTGAGCCGGGCCATGCCTCACTCCTTCCAGATGCCAGCCACTCGCGCGGCCACGCCGCGCACCACCAGCGTGAACTCGGGGAAATCGGGTTGCTCCGCGCCCCTGCAGGCTCACCGTTCTGAACCCTTCCAGGTTCGCTGCGGCCACCCGGTACGT
The DNA here is from genome assembly GCA_026417815.1 of Chloroflexaceae bacterium. Lineage (GTDB taxonomy): Bacteria > Chloroflexota > Chloroflexia > Chloroflexales > Chloroflexaceae > JACAEO01. Next base: position 957 of record JAOACN010000513.1, read on the forward strand.
AGAGAGTATACACGACCTGGCAGAAGACGGCACGGCCCATCGCTCCGCCGCCTAAAAGTCACGGAGGGGCGAACGTTTCGCCCCTCCGCGCGTTGCGGTTTTCGCGTCAGGCCGCTATTGCATACGCTCGCGCAACGTGATGACCCGCGGACCGGCGGGCCGGAAGGCGCATTCCTGAGCCTGGGGACCGCAACCACCGCAACTCCCGCCGCACACCCCTCCGTTACCCGCCTGCAAGCGCCCTTTGCGCACCCAGAAGGCGATCATATCTTCCAACACGCCCGGATCGATCCCCAGTTGCCGGCTCAATTCATCGAGCGACACCGGGCCGCTGGCCGTTTCCAGCGCCTGTAAGACCTGGTGTAACAAGCGCGCCTCCTCACCCTCCCAGCAACCGCCCACCCTGGAACACCAGCAGGGCCGCCAGCCAGGCCACCGCGAACTGCCCGACGATGCTGACCCACATCCACCGGCTGCCAAATTCGTGTCGCGCCGCGGCCACGGTGGTCATGCAGGGAGTATAGAGCAGCACAAAGACCAGGAAGGCCAGGGCGGCCAGGGACCCGTGGCCACCGCTGCTGGCCTCGAAGCCCGCCCGCACCGCAGCGGCCAGACCCTCGGGCGCGGTCTCAGCCTCGGGGGTCTCCAGGGTGATCCCGATAACCCCCGGCAGCGCCCGCAGCGCGTCGCCCGTGGCGCTGACCAGCCCGCCGGCGATGCCCAGCAGATCCTCGCTGAAGGTTGCCGGGGCCGTCGCAACTTCCTCCTCAAGATCCGCTACGGCATAGGTCTGCCCCAGGGTGCTGACCACCACCTCTTTGGCCACAAAGCCGGTGAGCAGGGCGCCGCTCGTCTCCCAGCCGCCGAAGCCCAGCGGCGCGAAGACCGGCGCCGTCGCGCCGGAAACAGCGGCGAAGGCGCTCTGATCCACGGGCGTGTCGGCGAAGCGTCCCTCCCCCCGGACCGGAAGGGCGAGCAACAACCAGACCACGACACTCGTCGCCAGGATGATCGTCGTGGCCTTGCGCAGAAACGCCGCCGTGCGCTCCCACATCTGCCGCCAGACGCCCCGTAGCGTCGGCAGGCGGTAGGGCGGCAGTTCCAGCACGAATGGCGCGGGGGGCTGATTGCGGAACAGGGTGCGCCGGAGCAGCATGCCGATCACGATCGCCACCACGATCCCGGTGAGGTAGAGGCCGAAGATCACCAGTCCGGCATGGGAGGGGAAGAAGATCGCCGCGATCAGCACATAGACCGGCAGGCGCGCGCTGCAACTCATGAAGGGCACCAGCAAACCGGTGAGGATGCGGTCGCGCCGGCTGTCGAGGGTGCGGGTGGCATAAATGGCCGGCACCGAGCAGCCGAAGCCGACGATCATCGGCAGGAAGCTCTTGCCGTGCAGCCCCAGGGCGTGCATCAGCCGGTCCATCACGAAAGCGGCGCGGGCCATGTAGCCCGAGTCCTCCAGCAAGGCCAGCGCGAAGTAGAGGGCGAGCAGCACGGGCACAAAGACCAGCACCCCGCCCACGCCGGCAATCACGCCGTCCACGAGCAGCGACTCGAACCAGGCGCCCCCCAGGCCCGCCACGCCCAGCAGCGTGGTGGCCCAGGCGCTCACCGGCCCGCTCAGGGTCGCATCGATCCAGTCCACGAAGGGGGCGGTCACATCGGTGGTAAGCTTGAAGACCACCCACATCAGCGCCAGGAAGATGGGGATGCCCAGCCAGCGGTGGGTAACCACGCGGTCAATGCGGTCGGAGAGGGTCAGGGGCGGTGTGGCGGGGCGGGTGAGGGCCTGGCCGGCCAGGGCGTGCACGAAGCGGTAGCGCTGATCAACCAGGGCCACGTCGAGATCCTCGCCGTAGTGGGGGGCCAGCCGCTCGCGGCAGGCGGCAAGCGCCGCCGTGACCGTCGGCCCGCCCAGGCCCTCGGCCTCGGCCAGCAGGTCATCGTCGCCTTCGAGGAGCTGGATGGCCAGCCAGCGAAGCGGGTAACGCTCCGCAAGCGCGGGGATGGCGCCCAGGGCCGTGACCAGGCGCTCCAGTTCGGTTTCGATGGGCGGCGCATAGCGCAAGGCTGCGCCGGGAGCAGGGAGCGTACCGGCGGTCATCGCGCCACCTCCTTGAGCGCGGAGCGCGCGGCGCGGCCCGAGGCGGTCACCAGGTCGCGCAGGGTCGCCTTCAACTCGGCGAGGCCCTGGCCCTTACTGGCGCTCATCACCACCACCGGGGCCCCCAGGGCCGCGGCCAGGGCCTCGGGGTTCAGGCGCAGACCGCGCGCAGCGGCCACATCGGCCATGTTCAGGGCCAGCACCAGGCGCGCTTCGGCCTCGAGCAACTGGGCGGTCAGGTACAGGTTGCGTTCGAGATTGGCGGCGTCGAGCACGTTGATCACCGCGTCGGGCCGTTCACGCACAATGAAATCGCGGGCAATCTGCTCCTCCAGCGAACGGGCGGCCAGACTGTAGGTCCCCGGTAGATCCACCACGGTGATCTGATGCTCGCCGAGGATCAGGCGACCCTCCTTACGCTCCACCGTCTTGCCGGGCCAGTTCCCCACGTGCTGGTGCAGACCGGTGAGCGCATTGAAGACGGTGCTCTTGCCAACGTTGGGGTTGCCGGCCAGGGCGATGGTCACCTCACGCATCCCGGAACTCCTCTCCAGTCACCAGAACCATCTGTGCCAGCCCATAGCTGAGGGCCAGGCGCGTATCGCCGACCGCCACCAGCAGCGCGCCGCCACTGTCGCGCAACACGGTCACCGTAACGCCGGGGGTCAGGCCGAGTTCGGCCAGGCGATGGGCAGCGCGCTGGCCGCCCTGGATCGCCACCAGGCGCACCGTAGCGCCTTCACCGGCAAGGGGCAGGGGCAAAGAAGGGGTAGGCATCAGGCAGGCTCCACCACAACCAGCCGGGCCTCCTCCTTGCGGAGCGAGAGCCGGTAGCCTTTCACGGTCACCTCGATCGGATCGCCCAGGGGCGCGACTGCGGTCAGGATGATCTGCTCGCCAGGGACCAGGCCCATTGCCAGCAAACGGCGCCGAAACTCGCGATCGCCGCCGATCCGGCGCACCACCGCGTTCCGGTTGCGGGCAAGCTGGTCAAGGGTCACTTCGGAGGCGCTCATAGCACGGTTCACACCTATCTTAACCGTTGGAGGGGAGCAGGGTGGCTACACCTCCCCGCAACCTCGGTTCCACCTGCGGCGGGTGCGCGCCCTGGCGAAACCAGGACCGGTTTGCTGCCGCGGGCGGAACAGTGGACCGGGGCGGGTGGCGACCTCCGCACCTCCCCCAGACGGGTACGCAAAGGGCCCCACAGCGAAACCTTGTTGTAGTGGCGCATCCAGCGCGGGTCTCGTTCCACGAACGGTCAGGGAAGAGGGCTCCCCCTCCCGTTCGAGAACTTGCCGGCTGCACCAGAATGAATGGCACGCAATCTTTGGGTAAACCTTAACAGCAGGTATACCAGAGCCGGGCGCCGTCCAACAAGTAATGCCGGGGCAACTTCGGGTAAAGAAACCAAAACCCGTCGGCGTGGAGAAAGGCGCTTGACAGAGTGGGAAGGGCGAATTATCCTGGCCCTGATGGAGAGTTTAGGGTCAACCCAAAATTAGCAGTTGATGGGTCAGGCCAGGACTCGGAGAGCAACCTTCCAGGTTGCCCTGACCGGCAGGCTGCCCTGACCCAGGATCACGCCCCATGAGCGAAAGCGTCGAAATGTACCTGGTGATGACGGCGCTGTCACGCCGGGCGCCGGACCAGCCGGTGGCGGTGTCGCATCTGGCAAGCCGGCTGGGGGTGACGCAGGTCTCGGCGATCGAGATGTGCCACAAGCTCAGCGAGCGGGGGCTGCTGCACTATCAGCCCTACAAGGGGGTCACCTTAACCGAGACGGGGGAGGCGCAGGCCCAGGCGATCCTCTCGCGCCGACGGCTGTGGGTGATCTTTCTGGTGGAGAACCTGGGCATCGCCCCCGAGGAGGCCGACGATCTGGCCTGTCAACTGGAACACATTACCTCGGAGCGGCTGGTGACGGCCCTGAAAGCTTTCCTGGAGCGCGGGCCGGCGCCCCGTTCGGGCTGGGAGACGGGGCGCGCGCCCGAGGCGCGCCCGCTCGATGCGTGCGCAGCAGGAACACGGGGCCAGATTGTCGCCCTTGAGGCGCCTCCGGCCGCCGAGGCATTTCTGCGCGCTCAGGGATTGACGCCAGGCGTCGAGGCGGAGGTGCAGGCAATCGGGGCCGATGGCGCGGTGCTCCTGGCGGTCGAGGGCCGCCCGATCGCGCTGGCGCCGGCGCTGGCCGCGGGCATTACCCTGGCTGCCGCGCCCGCCACTTACGCCCGGCAGGAGGCCTGGGCCCGCTGTAGCGCCTTCTGGGCCTGCCTGCGGGGCGAGGCCCGCGCCTGCGCCCCCGGCGCTCCGGCATAGGGGTATGGGCAAACCTGGTTTCCCCATACCCCGCCAACCGGCGTTGAGGCGCTGGCTATCCCCGCGACGAGGTGAGCAACCCCCCTTTCCCCAAATGGTGAACCCCCTCCAGTTTCTCTGGAGGGGGTTCAACCTGGGGAGGGAGAATGTCGCGTAAACAGTTGTGGTGCCAAGGGCCGGATTTGAACCGGCGACCCTCGCATTTTCAGTGCGATGCTCTACCAGCTGAGCTACCTTGGCGTGCCGGCGAACGAAGACCAGTGGTGGGCGATGACGGGATCGAACCGCCGACACCCTCGG
>JAOACN010000357.1 GCA_026417815.1 Chloroflexaceae bacterium
CCCCGCTGAGACGAAGTCTCGTTGTCGTGCTCTACCCTGTCACTTGCCGCGGTTTCCGCTGCGAGGAGGTTCGGAGGGGTGAAACCCCTCCGAACGTTCCCCTTCCTGGTGCAGCGCGGCGAAGCCGCGCTGCACCAGGAAGGACCGGATGCTCTGACAGATGGCCTATTATATCTTCCCAACCCTGAATACACCAGTCCACTGCATAGCGTTCAAGCGGGTATGAGCACGACCCTGCCAGAGGGCAGGGCCCGGGAGGCTCTGGTCCTCCCAAAATCAATCCTGGAGCACCCCTCCACCCCCATGCCAGCCTGCGACCGAATTTGGTATGATGGGGGCTACAGCCAGAGGAGAAGAGGGGAGGACTCCGTATGTCTGCCGGACAGAAGATCCGCATTGGCGTAATGACCAGCGGCGGCGACGCGCAGGGCATGAATGCCGCCGTGCGCGCCGTGGTGCGCACCGCCATCACCCGGGGGTGCGAGGTGTACGCCATTCGCGAGGGCTACGAGGGGATGGTCAGGGGCGGAGACTACATCCACCCGATGGATTGGTACAGCGTAGGCGGCATTCTGCACCAGGGCGGCACGGTGATTGGCACCGCCCGCAGCGCCGCCTTTCGCACCCGCGAGGGCCGGCGCACCGCTGCGGCCAATCTGCTGGCTCATGGCATTGACCGGCTGGTCGTTATCGGCGGCGATGGCAGCCTCACCGGCGCGAATGCCTTCCGCCAGGAGTGGCCCGAGTTGCTGCGCGAACTGGTGGAGGAGGGTCGGATATCCCCGGAGGTCGCCGCGCGGCACCCGCACCTGGGCCTGGTGGGCATGGTCGGCTCGATTGACAACGACTTCGCCGGCACCGATATGACCATCGGCGCCGATAGCGCCCTCCACCGCATTACCGAGGCCCTCGATGCCATCGCCTCCACCGCCGCCAGCCACCAGCGCACCTTCGTGGTTGAGGTGATGGGCCGCAACTGCGGCTACCTGGCCCTGATGGGCGCGATCTCCGGCAGCGCCGACTGGGTCTTCATCCCCGAACGGCCGCCCGCCACCGACGACTGGCAGACCGAGATGTGCGACGCGCTCCGCGCCGGGCGGCAGAGTGGGCGCCGCGATACGATGGTGATCGTCGCCGAGGGCGCCCACGACCGCCAGGGCAACCCGATCACCGCCGAGCAGGTCCGGCAGGTGCTGGAAGAGCGCCTCGGCGAGGACACCCGCGTGACCATCCTCGGCCATGTGCAGCGGGGCGGCGCGCCCAGCGCCTTCGACCGCTGGATGAGCACCCTGCTGGGCTACACCGCCGTCGAGGAGTTGCTCAAATCTCCGCCCGACCGCGAACCGCAGGTGATCGGCATCCGCGAGAACCGCATCACGCCCGTGCCGTTGATGAAGAGCGTCGCCGAGACCCACGCCGTCGCCGAGGCCATCGCCGCCCACGACTACGAGCGCGCCATGCAGTTGCGCGGACGCAGTTTCATCGAAGCCTATAACACCCTCCAGACCCTCATCCAGTCCCAGCCGCCCACGTCCGGCGCCAACGCCAGACCCCTGCGCTTTGCCATTATCCACGCCGGCGGCCCCGCCCCGGGGATGAACACCGCAGTGCGCGCCGCCGTGCGCCTCATTCTGCACCAGGGTCACAAGACCCTGGGGGTGCGCAATGGCTTCCACGGCCTGATTGACGGCGACATCTTCGAGATGGACTGGATGAGCGTGAGCGGATGGGCCACGATGGGCGGGGCCGAACTGGGCACCAACCGCAAGGTGCCCCAGGGTTCCGAACTCTACAAGGTGGCGCGCAACATCGAAGAGCACCAGATCAACGGCATCCTGATGATCGGCGGCTGGGCCGGCTACCAGGCGCTGCACAAACTCTTCACCGAGCGGCACATTTTCCCGGCCTTTAACATCCCCCTGATCTGCATGCCCGCCACGATCAACAACAACCTCCCCGGCTCGGAACTCTCCATCGGCGCCGACACCGCTCTCAACAACATCGTCGAGGCCGTGGACCGCATCAAGCAATCGGCGGTCGCGGCACGACGCTGTTTCGTGGTCGAGGTGATGGGCCGCGACTGCGGTTACCTGGCCCTCATGGGCGGCCTGGCCAGTGGCGCCGAGCAGGTCTATCTGCCCGAGGTGGGCATCAAACTGCGCGATCTCCAGGCAGACCTGGACGAGATGATCTACTGGTTCAAGCGGGGCAAGCGCCTGGCGCTGGTGATCCGCAACGAGCGCGCCAACCCGGTCTACACTACCCCGTTCATCTGCAACCTGTTCGAGGAGGAGGGCGGCAACCTGTTCGAGGTGCGGCAGTCCATTCTGGGCCATCTCCAGCAGGGCGGCAGCCCCTCGCCCTTCGACCGCATCCACGCGACGCGCCTGGCGGTCAAGTGCGTGGAGTTCCTGATCGAGAATGCCAGAAGTGGCCGCGCCGACGGCGCCTTCATCGGCTACACCGGGGGCAAGCTCCACCTGGCCAGCCTGGACGAGTTTCCCCGCATGATCGACCCCCAGTACAGCCGTCCCCGTGTGCAGTGGTGGATGGACCTGCGCAACATCGCCGATGTGCTGAACCAGCCGCCCAAGGATGGGCGGGAATGAGGAGGGGGGAGATGCGTGACGCCAACGACGGTGGCGCGTCTCCACGGGGACAAGACGATGAACCAGTCACGGCAAGTTGACCGTCAATGGCGGCCAGGGGCGACCGGAAGGTCGCCCATTCGAGCGGCGGGCATTTC